>CAZQDI010000162.1:0-9534 GCA_964591785.1 uncultured Roseivirgaceae bacterium | reverse complement strand
GGGCACAAGTTTTAGGAAATGGCCCTAAAAGTTTTTTGATTTCTGGAATTTGGAAGGTTTTCATTCCGTAGTTTACAACTATCACTCTGCAATAACCTGAATGCTAGATTACGGAAATTTGACTCCTAATGGGGTTTTCTTTGTTTATTGGTGGAATTTTTGATCAAAAACAATCGGTAGTCTTTTTCCTTTTCTATTGCAATCGAACTGAAAAAAAGTCAAAAAAAAATTTGACTATCTCAAAAATTGAGACTCTAAAACCGCAGTTTAGCAAAAGGTTAAATATCTAGTTAATCAGATATGCTTGGGTGAATTACAAGCAAAAGTGCTTGGTGAATTCGTTTTTTGCTAATCGAAGATCTTGAATTTTCCTGTAGGAATTGGTAATTAGTAACACGGGAATTCTTGATTTGAGATGAATAGGGAGTAGTCAGCTCCCTATTTTTTTGATCTCTACTGAGTATTCCTTTATTTCTTAACTAATAAATAGAAGAAAGCCACAAAAGCCAGCCCTCCACAGCCAGCAAAAACGATAGGAAAATTGGCTGGATTGCCTTGATAAATTTGTCCAGCGAGAAGTGCACCCATTCCAATACCAATCTCCAGGGCCATAAACAGGGTAGAAAATCCACGACCTCGGTATTGATCTGGTGCCAAATCTGCTGCCCATGCGAAGAGTGCAGGAGAGGATAGACCATAACCTGCACCAAAAATCAAGGCTCCGATAAAAAAATGAAAAGAATTTATTGAAAAGCCAATATACATGGCACCTGTTCCAACGATCAACATTGCGGCAATCAAAACCTTTTTTCTTCCATAATCATCGGAGAGACGACCCCCAATTACACGAGCAATTAATGAGGTCAGCGTGAAATATGAAAAAAACAGCCCTTTATTCTCAATGTTAAGATGAACACTTAGATCAGGGGCGAGCGTAAGAGCAGTACCAAACGAAAAAGTGACTAACATCATAACAACTGATGGAACTAATACCGTTGGCTCATAGATATCGGATCTCTTGACCTTTAGAAGTGAAAGAGAAAACTTTTGTTTATCCTGTACGGTTTCTTTCATTCCTGCAAGTACGAGTACTGAAAGAATTGCTACACCAGCGCTGCTGTAGAAGAGAACATTGATGTGATAGTGGTTAGCAACCACTCCACCGACAAAATTCCCAATTCCCATTCCTGTCATTCCAAAAAAGCTTAGAATTCCCATTCCCTCACCCCTTCGATTAACAGGAACGATATCTGCTACATATGCAGCGGTGCCAGTGGGTTTAAAACCTGTCGAAAATCCGTGAAGAAACCTGATAAAAAGAAAAGCAAAGATGTTTAAGAAGAATGGATAGAAAAGGGAAACTACCGCAGTGACTGCCGCCCCAAAAACCATCACTGGTATCCTACCCCAAGTGTCCGTCAATTTACCACTAAATGGTCTGGATATTAATGCAGTTAAGGTAAAAAAAGAAATGTGTAACCCGATGAATTCTTCCCCACCAAAAGAGCGCATAAAATCAGGAAGTTCTGGCAGAACCATATTGAACGAACCAAAAAATAGGAATGAACTGATCGCGAGCAGCCAGAAATTCAGTGAGTATTTCTTCATACGGAATTAAGAGAAGAATTATTATCGAATATTACTCATCGGCATGTAGCAAATATGCTTTGATGTAGTCATTCAAGTCGCCATCAAGTACATTTTGAACATCAGTTCTTTCAAATCCTGTCCTAGCATCTTTAATTAGTTTATATGGATGCAAAACGTAGTTCCTAATTTGTGAACCAAAATCAATTGCTTTCTTACCTGCTTCTATTTTATCCCTTTCCTTATTCCTCTTCTCAATTTCCATCTGGTATAGCTGAGATTTTAACATTTGCATCGCTCGTTCCCGATTAGCCAATTGCGAACGTTCTACCTGGCACACCACCACAATTCCTGTTGGAATATGTGTTAGCTGTACTTTAGTCTCAACCTTGTTTACATTTTGACCTCCTGCACCACCCGACCTTGCCGTTTGCATTTCTATTTCATTGGGATGAATTTCTATCTCAATAGAGTCGTCCACAACGGGGTATACATAAACTGATGCAAAAGATGTATGTCTTCTACCACCGCTATCAAAGGGTGAGATTCTTACAAGTCGATGCACTCCATTCTCAGATTTTAGGTAGCCGTAAGCCATTGGCCCATCAAATTCTAAAGTGACAGATTTTACCCCTGCTACATCTCCTGCTTGATAATCTACCTCCTTGACTCGGTACCCGTTAGCTTCCCCCCACATGATATACATTCTCATAAGGATGCCGGCCCAGTCATTACTTTCCGTTCCTCCGGCACCGGGAGTTATTTGAAGCATGCATGATAGTTGATCTTCTTCCTCACTTAGCATTTTTTTGAGTTCCAACTCCTCAACCAACTTTAGTGAGATCTCATATGCTTCAGCAACTTCCTCATCTGAAGCTTCTCCCTCTTGATTAAATTCAAAAAGTGTATCTACATCGTCAATGGAGGTCTGCACGGTTTCAAAGCTTTCAGTCCAAGACTTTAAACCTTGGATCTTTTTCATCGTCTTTTCTGCCTCTTCCGGGTTATTCCAGAAATCGACTTGTGCGGTTACTAATTCTAATTCTTCGAGATCCTTTTTACGCCCTGCATAGTCAAAGGTACCTCCCCAAGGCATTAACGCGAGCCTTTAAATCTTTCAATTCTTCAGTTGTCATGAAATAAAAATTAATGGCGAATATAGAAAAGGAAAGGTTCTATCCTATTTTCCTGATCCATCCATAGGTGTCCTCAACCTCTCCATGCTTCAATTTAGTAATGGTTTCAAGAATTCTTTTGGAGATTGGGCGATCTTCCACATTAGTTAATTCGTAATCTGTTCCCTCATATCCAATCACTTTAATCTGAGAAACGGTAGCAGCAGTCCCAATGCCGAATGCTTCAGTGAGGGTTCCCTTCTCTATCGCTTCAATGACTTCCTTGACTAGAATAGGTCGTTCTTCGACGTTGATCCCCCATTCTCTCGCCAAAACTAAGGCACTATCTCTGGTAATGCCGGGGAGTATCGAATCACTGATCGGAGGGGTGATTAACACATTGTCAATTACAAGCATCAAGTTCATGGTGCCTGATTCTTCAATGTATTCATGGTTTTGCCCATCAGTCCAGATAAGTTGATGATAGCCTTGCTCATTGGCCAACTTGGCGGGATACAGAGAAGCGGCATAATTACCTGCCGTCTTTGCATATCCAACACCTCCCTTTGCCGCTCTGGTGAAGTTCTTTTCAATTTTGACTCTTACTGGCTCAGAATAATAACCTCCGACAGGTCCGGTAATCACGATGAATTTATACGATTCTGATGGCCTAACTCCAATGAAAGGGTCGTCTGCGAACTGGAAAGGTCGAATATAAAGCGAAGTACCATGCGCGCTGGGAACCCAATCTTTATCTATTTCTACAAGTCGATCTATTGATTCCAAAAACAATTCTTCAGGGACTGGCGGCATGCACATTCTTTCAGCACTTTTGATCAGCCTTTTTGCATTTGCATCAGCTCTGAAAAGCAAGATCTCACCTTGCTCATTTTTGTGTGCTTTAAGACCTTCAAAAATACTTTGAGCATAATGTAGAGATGCATTTGCTGGACTAATAAGGAGATCTTGATAAGGTATTATTCTAAGATCGCCCCATTCTCCATTGAGGTAGTCTGCAATGAACATATGGTCAGAAAATGTCTTACCAAATGCAAGATTATCAAAGTCAATTGCGGGAAGATTCGAAGATGGAGTCTTCTCAATTTTAATGTCCATAGTATCTATCATTGTACCTAAAGTTTCTTACATGCCGGGCATTGGATGCCCAGTCGCTTTACATTCAAAAATTAAATTGGATTCAGTCCTTGGATGAAATCCACGGCACCTCTTCTATCTGCAGTCTTACACTAAGAACTCTTGCAAAGATGAAAAAATAATCAGATAATCTGTTGATGAATTTCAAAATCAATGGATCAACTGCGGAACTGTTAGAAAGCGCAATAATGGAGCGCTCAGTTCTCCTGCAAACAGTTCTACAAACATGAGAAATGGAAACTGATGGGTGTCCTCCTGGAAGAATAAAGGTTTTAAGAGGTGGGACTTCCGCTTCGTAGCTGTCAATCCAACGCTCTATTTTGGAGATGTCTTTATCAGACACGTTAGGGAGATCAAAACCCTTAAATCCATCTTCGGTAGCGAGTATGCTTCCAATACAAAAAAGCCGCTCTTGTATGAAGTAGAGCTGTTGAGACTGTTCGTCCTGAACTGCCTCCTGATCTCTAAGCAATCCTAAGAATGAATTAAGCTCATCCACATTTCCGTAGGATTCAATTCTCAAATCAGCTTTCGACACCTTCTTTCCGCCAAGTAAAGACGTCTGACCTCTGTCACCAGTTTTAGTGTAGAGCTTCAAACTCATGCGGGTACGGTAGATCTGATGTTGTTATTTATTTTGTCAGATTCAATAAGACCATCTCGGAGTCGAATGATACGATGAGAATACTCAGCAATATCCTCTTCATGCGTTACCATGATAATAGTATTCCCCTTGTCATGAAGATCTTGAAAAAGATCCATGATGTCGTAGGATGTTTTTGAATCTAAGTTCCCAGTGGGTTCATCTGCCAGAATGATACTTGGGTTATTAACCAAAGCTCGAGCGATCGCCACTCTCTGTCTTTGACCACCAGAAAGTTCATTGGGTCTGTGATGAGCCCGATCTTCTAGCCCTACCCCAGCGAGTGCCTTGAGCGCCATTTCCTCTCGCTCAGAGGACCCGTATCCAGCATAGATTAGGGGCAAGCCAACATTGTCCAAAGCTGAGGCCCTTGGCAAAAGATTGAAAGTCTGGAATACAAAGCCAATCTCCTTATTTCTGATCTCTGCAAGTTCGTTTTCAGTCAAATCGCTTACATCATTATTATTTAATATGTAAGTCCCATCTGTGGGTGTATCTAGGCAACCAATAATGTTCATTAATGTCGATTTACCCGAACCTGAAGGACCCATAAATGCGACATATTCACCCTGATCAATATTAATTGAGATGGATTTTAGTGCCATGATGACCTCACTTCCCATTACATACTTTTTCGAAACTTCTGAGGTAGAAATAATACTCATGCTCGTACTTTTGGAATAGCTAATGTAAATATTTTCTTCGCGATAGAATCAAACATTCTTCTACACGTTTTTTAGATAGTTTTGGTTGAGGAAATGTTACAACCCTATGGTTTTTTTACTAACATTATTTATTTCAAGTCAACTTTCTGGTTGGGAATTGCTTTCTACTGTTGAAATCATCAGGGGATATGATGATTATATGGGAGGTGAAATAGAAAAGCCAAATTTCTCTTCTCAGTTGATCATGAATGAGGGGAGTCGAATTGAATTACAGGGATTTATTATTCCCCTTGAACAGGAGGCAGAGCAAAATTATTTTGTGCTATCTAGGTTTCCGTTCCAGTCGTGTTTCTTCTGCGGTGGCGCCGGGCCGGAAACCGTCGTTGAAGTGTATTCCGATCAAACCACACGCTATACTGATGAGCGTGTAAAAGTGGTAGGTACACTAAGGCTAAATAAGGACAACCCGCTACACTTGTTTTACATCCTGGAAGATTGTGAGGTTGAAAGGCTAGATTAATGGACAAGGAAGGATTCTTTAATGATGTTCATGAGGTGGCAAGACTCATCCCTTTCGGCAGGGTGACCACCTATGGTGCCATTGCAAACTACCTTGGTCTGAGACGTTCTGCAAGAGTAGTGGGATGGGCTATGAACGGAGCGGTAAGTATTCAAAATATACCAGCTCACCGAGTAGTGAATCGCGTAGGAGTACTAACGGGAAAGAACCACTTTGCGACACCAACAATGATGCAGGAGCTCTTAGAAAAGGAGGGAGTGCAAGTAAGAAATGATCAGGTCGTCGAGTTTGAAAAACTACTCTGGGACCCGACAAAGGAACTAACTTTTAACTAGCTTCTTTTGACAATGTTTCCCTGAACATTTTTTGTAGTGAAAGATCCCGAGCCATCTCGTTTCAAAGTAACATCCCTTGAAACGGTATCGATATAAATTCCTCCTGAAGTATCGGAGATGGTGACATTGCCTTCCACCGAAACAAAAGAAATGTCTCCAGAGGTATCAATTACCTTCGAATCGCCCCCAATTTTTTTGGCATCAATTCTCCCCGATGTATCATCAATCTCGAGGGAGCCTCCCAAATTATAAACTTCAATATCACCTGAACTATCATCAATTTCTGTGTTTCCGTTAGAGTTTTTCAAAAAAAGGCTTCCTGAAGAATCACGAATTTTAATCTTAAAATCTTCACCGATTGCAGCTTGTTGGTTTAGACCATCAATCTCGATGTCTCCCGAATTATCATGAAGATCCAAATTACCATTAAGCCCATCAATTTTGATAGAACCAGATCCATCAGTCAATCTGAAATTATTTGTAACATCAGTTATCTTAAGGTCACCTGACCGATCCTTTAATCTGATATCAAGACTTTTTGGGATGTAGATCTTAATGTTGATTTTTCTTTCAGGTGATGAAAGAAATCCACCAGAGAAGTTGTTGTCTTCATCCTGATAATCAAATGTGCTTACCAATTTGACGGAGCTTCCATTTTTTTCTATGTAGAGCTCCATGTCTTCCAGCTCTTTTGAAATTCTTTTCTTATTCTTTACTGAGATAACAATCTCAGCTTTTACTTTTAGGCGATCATCCTGCGATTGAACCACCTCAGCGTAGCCAGCCCCAAGATCAAGTTCAATTTTGTCATTTTGATTGGTTTCTGCCGATAGTTTTGTCGTAGCGGCATATTGCAAATAAACGGCACCTTTACTCTCTGTTCTTTCGAAAACAAGTTCTGAAGGATCCACTTGGTTTTGGCCAACAAGAGCCGACACAGAAAACACTAAGATGAAATAAAGTAGTTGATTTCTCATAAGGCTTAATGAATTAAGTTCTTTTTCATCAGATGATCAGAATTGACAGATGGTTGCATGCATCTACTTTTTCCTTACCAGCCATAAACCGAATAACATAATCAGCCCATTTAGTATCAAGATTTCAAACCCAAATTGATAGCCTCCTAGCAGTATTTTGGAGTTTGCATTGATTAGGTAGCTTAAGGCAGGCGATAACACTGAAACGATCGGGACATACTTATCTTTCACCTCCCATTTTGTAAGGATTCCAAAAGCAAAAAGCCCAAGCAATGGCCCGTAGGTGTAGCCTGCAGCAATAAAGATCGAGTTAATTACGCTTTTATCGTTAATTGCTTCAAATACTAAAATGGTCACAAACAATATCAGAGAAAAGCCCAGGTGTACAAGCATTCTTGTTTTGCTTTTTCGGGAAAAATTATCCCGATTAAATCCAATAAAGTCAACACAAAACGAGGTAGTTAATGCAGTAAGCGCTGAATCTGCACTTGAATACGCGGCTGCTGTGATACCTAGTAGAAAGGTGATGGTGCCGAACAACGAGAAATGATTTACTGCCAAAGATGGGAAGAGGCTATCCGACTGTTCAGGAATGGAAAACGCACGAACTTCTGCAAATTGATAAAGAAGGACCCCAAGACTTAAAAACAATAGGTTGACAACAACCAGGATTATGCAGAACCAGAAAATATTTTTTTGAGCTTCCCTGCTGTTTTTGCAGGTTAGATTTTTCTGCATCATATCTTGATCCAATCCTGTCATCACAATCGCGATAAAGGCACCACTAAAAAATTGCTTGAAGAAATTGGTCCCATGCCTCCAGTCCCAGTCAAAAATAGTAGCTCGCTCATCACGGATGACATTAGAAATCAGTTCTGACCAGGTCCAACTGAGCTCGTTTTTCATAAAATAGATGCTAACTATGACAGCAATAAGCATGAATGTGGTCTGGAGAGTGTCTGTCCAAACAATCGTTTTAATACCACCTCGAAAAGTGTAAAGCCAGATCAGGATAATAGTTGACATGACCGCCACCCAAAATGGGAGATCCATTGGGTCGAAAAAAGCAATTTGAAGTACTCCAGCTACGAGAAACAAACGAAAACTTGCCCCAATAATCCTACTAAGAAGGAAAAAAAAAGCCCCCGTCTTATAGGACCAAAATCCGAAGCGTTGTTCTAGGTAGGTATATATCGATACCAAATTTAGCTTATAGTAGATGGGTATCAGTACCTTCGCAATAACCCAATAGCCCAATAAGTATCCAAGAACTACCTGGAAATAGTGAAAACTTGAATTCGCAACTTCACCAGGAACGCTAATGAAAGTCACGCCCGATAACGAGGCACCGACCATCCCAAAAGCCACCAGATACCACTTGGAGGACCTGCTGGCAGTATAAAAGTCAGAAGGGCCTGCATTTTTGGATGTGAAATGGGAAATGAGTATCAGCAGTGTAAAGTACCCAAGGATGACAATGGCAACTATTAATGGCATTGAAGTCTTTTTGCGAAGATGCAAATTTCGAATTGAACATCTTTACTTGCAATGCTTACTTTTGTGGAAATGTTTGACGATGGGCATTGATTTTGACATTAAGGAGGATGTGCTCCTGTTGGAAGACACGGATAAGGAAAATATTCGTGATCTGATGGTCTACAATGATGATCATAACACATTTGATCATGTTATTAATACGTTGATTAAAGTCTGTAAACATGATGTCAATCAGGCTGAGCAATGCACATTTCTAATTCACTACAAAGGAAAATGCTCGGTGAAAAAGGGAATGTACGAAGAATTAAAGCCAATGCGTGAAGGTATTTCGTCCGCTGGAATAAAAGCTGCAATCGTATAAGAGTGGACTATCCTTCGCGCCTAATAGAGAATGCTGTTGAGGAAATTGCCAAACTTCCTGGAATTGGTAAGAAAACAGCCCTTAGGCTTGCTTTGCACTTACTAAAGCAAGACCCGGGTCAGACAAGCGATCTTTCAAGTGCTTTGAATAACTTGAGGGAACATATCAAGTATTGTGCTACCTGTCATATTATAGCAGACTCTGAAGATTGCACCTGTCAAAGTCCATACAGAGATACCTCTCTAATCTGCGTAGTTGAAGATACACCCGATGTCTTAGCAATTCGAAATACCGGTCAATACACAGGCCTTTTTCATGTGTTAGGAGGACGGATATCACCAATGGATGGGATTGGCCCGGAGGATATTAATATTCAAACTTTGCTAAATCGAGTCAAAAGCGACAGTGACATAAAAGAAGTTATCTTGGCACTAAGTGCTACCATGGAAGGAGATACCACTTCGTTTTACATTACCAAACTTCTCAAAGAATATCAGATAAAAGTGACCACTATTGCCAGGGGAATTCCAGTCGGCAGTGAATTGGAGTTTGCCGATGAAGTGACTTTAGGAAGAAGCATAAAATCAAGAACCCTTTTTGGCCAAGAGTAATTGGGAGAGTTAGTCTTTCCTTCTTCCACTCTTGAATAGATTCATGGAAAGAAGAATGGCAATGGCAA
>CAZQDI010000161.1:0-9570 GCA_964591785.1 uncultured Roseivirgaceae bacterium | reverse complement strand
ACATATCCAGCGGCAAATACCTTTCCCGAATGACGTTGAAATGGTGTATTTGATGTGCCGAAATGGTCAACGCAATGGTGTGCAAGGGCATTTCATATTCAAAAAACTCACAATTGATTTCAAGAATCCTCTCATTAAAGGATTTAAACATGAAGATGGTCGATTGACGTGTAACTCGAAGCTCGCTGATCAACTGCTCAATGGGTAGTTCATCTGCATTCGAATGCTGACCCATAATCTCCTGGTCGTGCGCTTCCGGGATGGTTCCTTCGCCTCGTGCAAATAGCAGGGCTCGAAAACACCAAATTCTTTCCCAGTCGATGAGATGCTGCAAAATCTTGTGAACCGTCCACTTGCCTTCTTGGTAGGTTTTTAGTCCAATTCGTTTCAACGGAGCGATGTCTAATGCCTCCAGTTGATCGAGGCTTCTTTGTAACGACTGACTGTAGGATAGGTCTCCATTCAACCTAAAGACAAGCTCCAAAAATTCCGGGTCTTTTTTTACTACTTGATTTTTCATAACTACTGATTTTTTGTAAGGGACTGAATTAATTTTTCATGTGTGGCACCAGGTGAATTGCCGCTGAGTCCAAGCTTTGTAGTTGGGTCTCTCTCGACCAAATCAAAGAAAAAGCGAGCTACCGCCACAGTAGACTTGCCACTGGGTACCAACACCTAAAAAGAATGATAATTGAAAATCCGTCCGAACAAACATTCGAACGAAGGATGGTTAGCCGTGAAATTTCCTGGCTAAAGCCTTAGGCTACTATAAGTTTCAGAACAGATTTCAAGACGTGAATTCCATTGATATGAAATAAAGATATGCAACCTCCTTTGATTTTCCCAGTCTCTAGGTGGTCAATCAACGTTTGCACGTGCTGCTTACATCAAAACCAGAAAGCATGATTCCAAAATCTTTTTCATTCTCCATGATCTTGTTGTTTGTCGGTCTTGTCCATGCACAGGACTTTGAAAAGCAATCAAAAAAAACTGATAAACTATTTGAGAAGTACATCGCTGAAAATAAGCCCGGAGCAGCCGTCGTCGTAGTAAAAGACGGAAAGGTGGTCCATCAGAATACGTACGGAGTAGCAGACTACGAAAACCAAGTACCCCTCTCCGCCCAATCCGTCTTCGATATTGCTTCTGTCTCCAAGCAGTTTGTGGGCTATTCAATCGCAAAGTTGGAGCAGGATGGCCTGCTCACCCTAGAAGACGATGTGAGAACATATATTCCGGAGTTTCCGGATTTCGGACATACCATTACGATCGGACACCTTCTGTTCCATCAAAGTGGATTGAGAGACTGGCCGTCTACGATGAAACTGGCAGGTGTTGGATTCAATGATGTACTCACCTTTGAGCAGATCCTTTCCATGGCTTATCGGCAGGAAGGGCTCAACTTCATTCCGGGCACCCGACATCTCTACACCAATACAGGCTATAATGTCCTCGTGGAGGTCATTCAGCGGGTCACCCAGCAGTCGTTTCGTACATGGACAAGCGAGACCATTTTTCAGCCACTAGGAATGAAGCATACTTTTTTTAGAGATCAGACGAATGAATCAATTCCCAATGCAACCAAAAGCTATTACAAAGAAGATTCCAGAAAATACAGGGAAGTGTCCGCACTGAAGCGTAGTACCAACGGCCTGACAGCACTGGGATCAAGCTCCTTGCAGACCACGATCGAAGATTTTGCCTTGTGGCTGCAGCACCTGGACAGTGAGGAAGCTAGCGAGCTCATCTCAAAAATGCAGGTTCCCGGCACTCTTTCGACTCAAGAGCCCACCAACTACGCCTACGGACTTGAACTAGACACCTTCAACGGGCTCAAGAGAATCTATCACGATGGGAGCTGGGCCTCCTATTATACCTACATGGCCTACTTCCCGGAGCAGCATTTTTCAGTTGCGGTATTTTTGAATCATGTCAACTGGGTGGAAGGATTCGCACAGGAAATCGTCAAAATCTACCTAAAAGATGCATTTCTGGGAGATGAGGAAACACCTGGCTTTTATGATGAAGCAACCCCAGAGTTATCCAAGAATCTACAGCTGGATCTTACCCGATATACTGGAATCTATTACCTCGAAAAGTACTTGATCTACTTAACCATTTCGGAGGAAGACGGAAAGCTTTACGTAGAAGCAACCGGAGAAGACAAACGACTGATGCAACCCGTCTCTGCTACACGGTTTTGGGTGGATGCTTACGATGCCTCCATTTATTTTGATCTAGACGAATCGGGCAACATCGTCAGTGCGAACTACCATGGGTCACTTTGTCCAAAAAGGAGTCTTATTTCATCGGAGGAGCCACCAAACCTGACTGACTATGAAGGCCACTATTACAGCCGAGAGCTGAATACAAGTTATCAAATAACACTTGAAAATGGTCAACTGCATATGTCAAACCTCAGAAATGGAGCGGTATCACTGGATCAGGTTTGGAAAGATGGTTTTATAAACGAAACGATCTACGCACCCCTCATTGACTTTCAAAGAAATGAAGACGGCAGGGTATTGTCTTTTACAGCCTCCAGCTATCGCAGCAGGAATCAGGTCTTCACTAAAGTGGATTGGGAATGAATGAAGCCCCCAACTGCCTGTTGGCAAGGTTAGTGTTTTTTAGTGCAAAGGATGACCCCCGTAGACCAGTTCATTTTGGTCATCGTTAGGTCAGCTCTTGCTTCCAGGTATTGAATAAGCCCGTTGGCTTTCTCTGCATGCCCGGATGGCCAATTGGACTGCGGATTCATATCATCAATCACGTAGAAACCACCCACGTTCAAAAACGCTAGCGTTTCATCCAACTCACTGTATTTGCCGGGCCATGCATCTGCAAAAATTAAGTCAAACCCATCCCCGGAATAACTCTTTATCCACTCCGCCCCGTCCACACAGAGCAAGCTCAGCCTTGGATCATCCCCAAAAAAATCTTTCGCGATATTGGTCAGCATCGGATCGTTGTCAATGCTAATCAAGTGTGAGTCTTGATCCAGGCCCCCAATCATCCAGGCCAGAGAAAGTGAGATGCCTGTGCCAAGCTCTAAAACTCTTGCATTGGGTTTAGAAGCGATGAGCGACTTCAACAAGGTTCCGATGTAAATGTCGGAGGGCATGGTGAAACCGATCTCTTTGCATTTTTCCTGCAACCGGGCAAAAGCCTTCGGGGGGTCTGTGACTAATTCCATAAATATTTGATGGGTAGGATGTAATAGGATTCAATGGGCTCACCGTCCTTCATGGCCGGACTCCAAGCCGGCATTTGCCGGATCAGCTCCCATGCGGCAAAATCGATGTAAGGATCTACTCCCCGCAGAATCGTGTAGGGTTGTGCCTCCCCGCCTTTGGTCAGGATGAAACAAATGAACACCCTCCCCTTGCTACCTAACATTCTTGACTCTATAGGTATTTGGAGGTTCATCAGAAGGTACCTATTCAGGTCTGCCGCCCCGGTTCCAAAAACTGCCGGTTGACAGGTTTTACAAGAGATCGTATCGATTGCATTATTATAAATCTTGGGCAGCTCTTTTTCGTAGGTAACCGCATTGAAGTTTCTCTGAGAAACCAGCTGACCGTCTAAGGCATACTCAAACCAGACTCCGACGGGACGATCATTGATCCACTTCTTCTGACGGATGATCAAATTATCTGACAGACGAGACAACTGTGAAATCAGGGTATCTCCGTTCTTGAATTCTGATTTAAGAAAACTGGCCTTCTTTTCGGCTACTTCCTTCGATAGCGATGCATCCTTATAGTAAATCTTTACTTGGCTAAAAGATGGAATAAAACAGCAGCCCATGAGAACAATGAATGTGAAGCGCATAGTTTTTTTAGATGATTTAGGAATAACTCCAGTCTGAGAAAAGTGTAAAATAACGCAAGTCCAAGACTTCAAAAAAATGTCAGAGATGTTGTGAACAATCCTTGCGGATCAATCCAACCCTCTTCATTTTTCGGTACTCAACCGGCCCTGATATTCTTCCAGTTTGGCCCACACCGCTAACAACTCTTTAGCTGCTGGCTGCTCCAGACTATCAATACCCATATTCACGATCAAGATCCTTCCAATTCCTGTTTCGCCATTGAAAAACATGAACGACACCACTCCCGGGTCAGCCCCCGAATGACCGAAGGTGTTTTGTGGTCCCAGTGCCATAAAAATCCCCTGATCTAATCGCGTATTGAGTACCGGAGGGATCGCTACATCCACCTCTCCAAACAAGTCCTCAGCGACTCCTTTTGCAAACATGGTTTCAAAGCTCTGCGAAGTCAAAATCGACCCTCCTCCATGGTATCCTCTGATGAGTTCTGCCAGCAATTTGCTTAAATCAGACGCGGAGGTCAGCAGTCCTCCATCGGGGTAGTTGATTAATTGATAATCCACGAAGGCCGTATCCACAGTGGCGTAATTTTTAGAAAATCGCTCTTCCGCCAGCTCTGTTCGTTTCAATCCGGAGGACCCCATGTTCAAAGGTGCAAATATGTGCTGCCTTGCAAAAGCAGCAAACGACCCACCCCAAACGGTTTCGACCACTAATGCTGCCAGACCTGCCCCGGTATTTGAATATTGGTAGCGTTCGCCTGGTTTGGCGTTCAAAAAGCCCCCCTTAGAATACCCGGTACCTTCCTCCGTCAGCATGCGCTCCATGTAGACTGCGAGGGAGGTCGTGTCTGCCGGATCATTGAAGAATTCAGGAATGATGGTTGGGGTCGTTGGTAACGATTCTGTCTGTTTCAGCATCACATAGCAGGTCTCGTGAAAGTAGTCTGAATCAATAATGGTAGAGGTATGGTTGGCCAGGTGACGCAGGGTAATGGGCTCATCCGGAAAGTAGGGGTTTTGTACCCTGAAAGATAAGTGGTCATTGATGGGATCGTCCAAAGAAAGCAGCCCCATCTCCTGGGCTTTTAGCAAAGACAAACCGACCGTTGTTTTTGTAATGGATCCCACATTGATTAACGTGTTTTCCGTAAATCGTTTGCCCAGGTTTTTTTCTGCGTAGCCAAATCCATTTTGATACAGTGCTCCCGACGAATCTACCACCGCGACAGAGAATCCATTGATAGGTCCTTGTGCCTGAAGGCCCTGAAGTTCGACGGTCAGGGAATCTGCGAAATCAGATACATCGTTATCCTTCGCAGGTTCCTTTGGGAACTGACACGTGCCAAAAAGCAGGGCAAGCAGGACGAAAAAAGCGGTGTTATGATTCACTCTGCTGCTTCGATTTTTGTTTTGAACGCATAGAGTGCAAAGGAGCCCAACCAATGTTGTCCGGCATAATCCCCATCGGTAATTTTTGAAAGGGAGTAATCCAAATGTTCCGTTGCCAAGTTGTAGGCGTTGACATTTTCTTTTAGCGGATAGAGGCACCAGGCTCTGGAGAAATTGACTCCATCCAGATGGACCAGGTGGCCGTCCGAGCGGTCTCTGACCTGACCTGGATCGAGTGTCAGGTCCTGAGTGAATAAGGAAGGCAGAAACGCTTCCGCCCAGGACTCAAATTCCTCCTCCGACAGCACCTTTCGCATAATATCAATTTCCTGCAAGCACGGAGATAGAAAATCATGACCACTGGGTTCCCACTCGATGGGGCAGTCCTTATCGTTACTGTAAAACCGAAGTGCAGCAGTCTTGATCGCCTCGGCTAAGGCCGTGTTGCCCACCGTGACAGCGTAGTCATATGCGAAGCTGATTCCAAAGGCTGTATTGGTATGCGTGCCCACGCGAATGGGGTAGACTAATTTTGGAAGATACTCCTGGTAAGCATTTGAAATGTATTCCTCCAGGGGCTTGAGGTTTTCAACCCACTTCTGAGCCATCGGGTCATCCCAGGTATAAAGTTCCTCTTGCAGCTTTAGCAACCAAGCCCAACCATACAATCGCTCAAACGACCTGCTTTCCGGGTTGATCGAAAAGTACGCCACTTCTTTTTCAATGTTTTCCGCCGTCAGATTCTCATCTAGCATTTGTATGGCGGCCTCTCGCTTAGCCAGGTCAGGGAATTTTTTCAACAAATAGACCAGTGACCAGTGACCGTGCACTGCCGAATGCCAATCAAAGCAACCATAGAAAGCTGGGTGGTGATCGACGGGCATAGCCAAATCGTTTTCGGTGGCTATCACCAATCCGGACTTGTAGGGAAGCGGATTCTGGATGCACCCCAAGGGTAGCTCGCTTAGCCGGTTAGCCTCCGCACTATCCAGTGTGATGATTTTGGTGGTCTTGGTGGGTGGTCGTGAGGAGTCTTTTTGTGTTTCCACACGGCAGGAGATCAGTAGTGTCGCGAGGGTAAGAAAACAGAGCAATCGATTGGTCATGGTTTTGATAGGTTGATCGTTTGGTTAGACAAGCTTGTGAGGCATTGCACTAAAGTAGTGAAGTTGGGGGCCGCTTCCAAGATGGTGTCATACGAGTTGGAAAAGGGAATTAGTGACAAATAGACAGAATAAAAATCTTCCCTGGGGCGCAGGAAACAAATATTATTGCGCAGGAAATGCTATTGTACCCCCAGGACAGAATTTTATTTCGCAGGAAACCCTCTATTGGCCACAGGACGAGTAAAATACCCCGCAGGAGCGGTACAAGCGCAGCAGGGAGCTGCCCAGGTGCCGTTTTGCTACATTCTATTTAGATAAAACTGAACGAATTTAATTCCTATTTCGCATCTTCTAATGTCAGCGGTATCCGTAAAAAGCGCTAAAGCTGACGAGTAATAATACTTGGCTCTCTTTAGTCGTGCCTTCTCTGATGTAGAGCTCGAAAGTTCATAGGCAATTCTTTCGTAGCTTCTCGCCAGATCCAATTGGGAGGGAAAAACCAAATAACTTTCCTCCGCATCCATGATCCACTGATCTACAAGATCCTTTGCAAGATAATTCCGAATGCTGTCTTGATAATTGTAACGTGTGGTACTCACGTCGGTCATTTGTGAAAACGATTCAAAATTTGAAAATCGTTGAAATGAAACCGGGGACGTCAGTAGTTGCCAACGTTTTTGACATGGCAGATGCTTCTCGATGAAGGTCTTAGGGTCAGAAAAAAGGTAGGTCGGCTCGGGGAATTTGAAATACTTAAGAGAGTCCAGAACCGTTGATACGTAGCAACTTGCCCAAGTGATGTCAAAAAGATAGTATTGATTATTTATTTCGATCAGATTCCATGCATGATTTGGACCATCAAACTTTTCGCCGATGGAGTAGCCATATCCTTTTGCAAAACCACTGATCACGCTACAATTAAGTCTTACTCTATCACAAAATGCTTTAAACAAATTGGCATACCCGGAACAGACCGCCTTCCCTGATTGCAGGGTATGCTCCCAGTCGGACTGATAATTTCCATTCGAATAACCCTCAACATCGTATTCAATATTTTGCATCATCCAGTAGGAGACCAATAGTGCTAAGTCTTCTTTTTTATCTACTGCTGTTTCGAAGAAACGGACAAGTTGTTCAATCTCCTTCGTTTTGGGTGCATCTTTGGCAAGCTTATAAAGTTGTGTGTCGAGCTGTTCTTGCCCAACGAGAAGGAAACTGAAAAAGAGGAAAAAAGTAATAGCAAAATATCTTCTCATATGGTCAATGCCACGATGCTGGCCTGGCGCTCTCAAACTTTGATCATTCTAAACGAAAAAAAGCCTTCTCCGTTGGAAAGTCCTTAGAGTAGGGAGCAGGGTTCAGCTCAATTACACTTGTAGGCTGCTTTGTAGCTGTAGTTCACGGCCTCCTGCTCAAAAAAATTGCAATTGTGTGTCGTGCCTGACAGGTAATAACCAGCCCAGAATAACGGACCGTTCAAATCTGCATAGAGGTATTTGGAGAGTGTTTTGTAGAGCTTGCTGGATTCCGTGAGTTTTGCATTCACGTTGAACAACAGTGCATTTCCGCCCACTTTTCGGTCGTATTGCAAGATGTGCGCTGTCTCTTCTGCATAAATGTTGTAGAATGCATCTCCCGATAGATCGGTATTCATTCCGATGGAGCTTACCTGTCCGGTCGCAATTCCTGATACTCCCAGCCCTGCAAGTGCAAAAGGGCGGTCCGATTCAAAATAGAGGATGCCGGATTGCAGGGACCTGGCCAGGTTAAATCTCGCATTATTTCCAACCACCAAAATGCCATATATGGACGAAGTAAATAACCTCCCGGTAAATCTTTTTTGGGACGGAAAGTACTCCAATCGCGTCACATAGAGGTTGAGGTGCAGACGTTCAAACATCCGCCTCCCCTCAGCGGTATTTTGAATGATGGATGCACCCAGTGAGTTGACCAACCGAGCCGGCCAGGCATAGGAAATATTTTGTTGCAATTGAATCTGATGGGTCAGGGATAACCCGATGTGACTGACGGTGCCCCCAATGGCCCCTTGATAAAATCCTTTAACAAACGCCTGAAAACCGGTCGTGTTCTCCTGGTTATTTATTAGCCTGCCAACCCCACCAATGAGTCCATTAAATCCGATGTTGAAGGCAGCCAGTTGGGCTCTCTGATTTCTGAACTCATTCGATTGACACGGTGCATTGATTGCAATGACCGCCAATACCAGAAATAGGCCTATGCTCTTCATTCTCTAATTTTTCCAATTCACTGATGTAGCTCGCTCCAAACGGTCAGCTTTTACCCACCAGCATCTTTTTCCTGAATAAAAGTAGTGGTTCTGTCTACCTCTGACAAGGTATGGTAGAAGTAACTCATGCGGGAGGTCACCTGTTCAATGCAGATTCGCAATCCCCGGGAGTGTATTGGGTGATGCCACTGGCCTGGAGATGCCCAAAATTCTCATAGTTTTTCCCGTCACAGCCACAGAAAGGTCGCAGTTCTCTGGTATTGGCCTTTCCACGCATGGCATCTTCCTGCTCCTTGCTGTAGCAGTCTGACACCCATCGCGCTTCGAGGAACTCGACCACATCCGAATCCACCTCCTCAAGCTTGGTAGCTGTAAAACAATGATTGCCTTGTCCCCTGGCATGGAACCGGAGATGGTCGATTTCGCTTCCAAAAACCAGGTAGGTTATGCCCTGCTCAAATTCGAAATTCGGGCTGGTAAAGAGAAAGCCTTGTGGGGCAACTCCCTTAAACACCCGATGGGGTTGAAGCAAGTACATGCGATCTGAAAAAAGGCCGACGCCACTTTCGTCCAATGAGGCAATCGCCACCAGGTCACTGCTTTCAACCAGTTCTTGAATGGCGGGTGGTTCGCACGGATCCTGGCTGAAGGTGAGCACCGCCAACAGGGCGATCAGTGATGGGATTGCGTTCATATGAAACTGCCTATGGTCTAACTATGAAGGTACATCTATTCGACTCCATATCCGCTATCTAAATCCAATGATCAGAAATACACAGCAAAAATAGACCCAGGTAAGTGTGAAAACGAGATGCACGATGGTCTCAAACTTTTTTCCCCTCCACAGTTGGGAAGAATAGCCAAACAATTGAATAAAGAGCCTGCAGACCCAGAAAATTCCAAACCCCAAGGAAATTTTTCTTCCCAAAGACGATTGCAATAACTCCTGAGTGGAGGTCAGACAAAGGAGGCCCATCATTGAAACAGTTAATG
>CAZQDI010000160.1:0-9572 GCA_964591785.1 uncultured Roseivirgaceae bacterium | reverse complement strand
GGTGCGCAATATTACATATTTGCTGTCTAATATTCAATGATATGTCAGACCTACTTCAGGGAATAGATGTCGTGATTTTTGATTTAGGAAACGTCCTTATTGATTTGGACTATCCGAAAATTATTCAGGAATTCAAAAAGGTTGCAAGAAAGAACCAGGACAACATTCGGAAATTGGTGATGGATTCGAAAGTGTTGATCAAGTTTGAGACTGGACAAATAGACCCGGATCGATTCCACAGTGCAGTCAATCAAATATTAGATACCAACCTCGTGGAGGAAGAATTTGAACAGATTTGGAATTCCGTCTTAAAAAGTGTGACCAAAGAGCGGATGGATAAGGTCCTGGAAATCGGGAAAAAGTACGATACCTACATCCTCAGCAATACAAACATTACCCATGAGATTGCTTTTGAATCCATGATCATGGAAGCCACTGGTAAAGAAAGCATTCGTGAATTTGTCAAAGAGGCCTACCTATCTCACGAGCTGGGCATGAGAAAACCCAATCAGGATATTTACGAGTTTGTCATTGATGATATCAGTAACTACCCATCCAGGATGTTGTTTCTGGACGATCGACTCGATAATATAGAAGCAGCAAGATTGGCAGGGATGAAGGCGATCCAGGTATTCGACCCCGACAAGCAACTAAACGAACTGTTTGGGTTTGAATAAAAAAACGAAAACCTTACTTATCCATAGTGGACTTTTTATCCTGACGCTGCTGACTACGACCTTGGCAGGCCTGGAATGGACCGTAAGTAAGTTCTTGATCTTAGGAATTACCTGGGATGAATTTCTTTCCGGTTTCCACTTTTCCATTCCTTTCCTGACGATTCTCACTTTTCATGAATTTGGACATTACTTCACGGCACGATACCACAGGATTAAAGTCACCTTGCCTTATTACATCCCTTTGTGGTTTGGTTTTATTGGAGCTCCGTCCTTGGGTACGATGGGTGCATTTATTCGGATTAAGGAACACATACAAAGCCGAACCAAGTATTTTGATGTAGGTGTTTCTGGCCCCGTTGCTGGCTTTGTTGTTGCGATCGTATGCTTTGTACTTGGGTTTAAGACACTACCAGAGACGGAATACATTTACGAAATTCATCCGGAATACGAACTGTTCGGTGCCGATTTTGACACCAGAATGATGGGCCTGGATACTGTCATTCTTAAAAAGGATTTGAATCCCTTGCGCATGAATTTTCAATCTCTTCCTGATTCAATCAGGACCAACTCAGGGTCTGTTTCCTTTGGAGATAATATTTTGATGAACCTGGGTAGGAAGTACCTCGCTCCCACAGATCGCTACGTGCCCAGTTCTAATGAGTTGATGCATTATCCGTTGCTACTGGCTTCCTTCCTTGCCTTCTTTTTTACGGCCCTCAACCTGCTACCTATCGGCCAATTGGACGGGGGTCACATCATTTTTGGCCTTTTTGGGTCAAAGAACCACGCCGTCATTTCTCGAGTGATGTTAACCCTGTTCTTGTTTTATGCAGGTTTGGGAGTCTTCACCTTTTCAGATTTGAGAAGTGTGATCAATGGTGAGTTCTCCAGTATCACTTCCGATAACTTATTTGTCAAGGTCCTCTACTGCTTAAGTACCTTTTTTGCGACAAAGAGCATCTTTAGTGAGTTAAGAAATCGATGGTTGTTGGTGGTGGTCCTGTTTACTTGTCAATTGTTTCTCCATCTTTTTACCGGATGGGTTGGATACTCGGGATGGTTGGTATTTGCCCTTATCATAGGCAGATTTATCGGAGTGGATCACCCTTTAGTGGTGGAAGATCGACCGCTAAGTTTGGGTCGGAAAGTACTGGGTTGGCTGGCACTGATCATTTTTATCCTGAGCTTTAGTCCACAGCCTCTGGTCGTTCATGGCCTTTAAGGTGTCAGATAGGCTGTGATGCCACCGACCATGTTTCGAACGTTTGTGAACCCTTTGCTGATTAGAAATTTTTTTGCTTGACCTGCGCGGCCGCCTGATTTACAATGGACAACAACTTCTTCATTTTTAATTGATTCAATTTCACCCAAACGTGTCGGTAGATCTCCTAAAGGTATCAGCCTTGCTCCAATATTGGACTCTTCATATTCCCACTCTTCCCTCACATCGATGAAATGGAAAGGTTCTCCGTTTTCCAATCTCATTTTGACTTCCTGACAAGAAATATCCTCGTTCATTTCAAGATTATTTTTTGGGTTGAAATTGTGGTGCCATCGTCTATCGTCAGCAAATATAACCCGCCCGATATTCCTGAGAAATCATGCACACTGCGTGCTGATTCTCTCCGAAGCAGTTGACCCGAGATGTTTCGAAGCTCAATGGTTGCATAACTGCCTTCAATCCGGATCAGCCCCTGCGATGGGTTGGGGTAGACAAGATGGTTGATTGCGACGTTGGGCGTACTTAGTGTAAAGTCATCACCTACGTTCTTAAAAACCGGACGGATCATGATGGCGCCGTCAATTCGATTATTTCGCTCCCATTGACCCGTAATATTTTGGAAGATATATCGGGAGGCTGCGTCATTACTTCGATCCAGCCCCAGGCTGATGTACTGATTGACATTCTGCTCATAGGTGATGTAGAAGGTGTCGGAGACGATCACTGGCCTGTTCAATTCGTAGGAGGTAAAGGCATTGGGAGCGCTGGCAGTAGCAACGGTAATGGATTCGGTGTACGCGGGAATCTGATCTTCCAGGTTGCGAAATATTCTTAGAATAAGTGTTTCTCCATTACTATCGGGCGTGATGTTCGGAAAAAGCATGTCGATTTGAGTAATTGTGTCTTGCTCATTGACCCAGTACTGTACACCAATCTGATCGCCTTGCTGGTTCGTACCAATGGCATACTCAGCTGTCCCGTCGTCAAAAGCCAGGAAATCGTGCAGCAGATATTGGGTTCGGATCGTATCATTAATCCGAAGGTTTATGTTGGTGCCTTGTAAAAACCCATCGTCGGATTCGGCAACGTAAACAGTGGATTCCAAAACCAGGGAATCCGTAGTGGGAAGAGTAGATAGATCAATCGCGTCGAATGAAAAATCGAGGGTATTTGTAATTTGTCTGGAGTCAGTGTTTCCTGCTTGTGGATTCACACTTTCCTTCAAGATTGAATCAATAGTGGCGTTTTGATCCAGATCTCTTAGTGTGAGGATTAGCTCTGCAGGCTGCTCATTGTTGTCGAGGTTGAACGTTTGCAAGGTTTGAGATCCCGTCGTAGAGGGGCCGTTTTTGAACTGATGAATGGGCATCGATTTGAAAGGAGAGAAGGGTGAAGTGAGCTGTCCGGTAAGCCCCCGATCAAGGTAAAAAAAATCGTCGTTTTCCCTGTTGTCATTTAGGTAGATCCAATCTAAATGCCAGGCATCAAATGGGCCATCCTGATCTCCAAAAGCTTGGAAGCGAAATAAGGTCACTTCATTGATAAATCGTTGTTCGACTGGAATAGCTTCTTGGAAAAAAATATCATCGCTGAGTTCGTCGGAACCGTTTTGAGTCCATACGGTCTGCCAGGGGTTGCCACCAGCGGTGTCTGCAGAAATTACGTAGAACTGCAACCTGATCGAGTCCTTCGAGTCGGGACGCTCCACATTGCCGCCGGCCTGCCAGTAGAACGAGATAATGAGATTGTCTTCTTCCGTAAAGGCATTCAGATCCAGTGTATCAGAATAAAGTTCATCAGTCAATCCATTTCCATTTGCGTAGATCTGCCCATTTTCATCAAGTCCATCAAAAGTTACCACCTTCAGTGAAGGAGGATTTTTACCTAGTGAACTGTTGACAAAAACGCCTTTTGTTGAATCTCCCCATTGCCTTATGGTGTCATCTCCCCAAATCCGAAGTAAATCGGGCCTTCCGTCCTCAGTTACTGAAAAGTCATCCCAGAAAGGCAATGAATTTTTTTCTACGCGACTTGAGAAGGTTTGGATTCCACTTTGCTTTTCACCCAATGGGGTTACAGTCAATTGACCATTTAACTGAAGGACCAGGAAACCGGCTGACAAAGCGACGAGGAATTTCATTGGGAGTCAAGCAGGTTAGGGGAGTCGGTGGCAATGCTGTCCGGCTGATATACCCACAAGTCGATCAGGTCTCCAATTTTTAAAACCACTCCAGGTTTGGGCAATTGATTCTGAACAGTACCTGGCGAGACCTCTCGGTAGATGGTGCTGTCATTTTCTATGAATCCGGCTAATTGCTTTTCGGTGGTGGTGATCTTACCAACTTTGAGACCGGAACCTAAAATCACGGTTTGGGCTTCTTCCATGTCGAGTCCTAGCAACAATGGTGATTGGAATACGGTGTTTCCAAAGCCATTGCCGATCACCAGGTCAATGACAGCACCTTTTTCCACTTGCTCGCCTTCAAGTAGAGTTCTGCCATCAATTTGAGCTTCATGAACCACAAAGAATTGATCCGGAACGTATTTGGGCTTCCCAAATTTTAAATCATATGACTTTAAGGTCATTAAGGCACTTTTTAAAGACAAATCCTCGACTCGTGGCATTCTAACTTTGGGTGGACGTTCTGCATTAAGCGTAACGTAGATCTTTCGATTTTCTTTTACCTTGGCATTAGGAGCTGGCACCTGCTGCAGTACAGCCAGTGGCTTTTCATTCGGGTCATAGGTACTATCGGGTGTGACCTCATAACGCAAATCCCTTTTCTCCAGGAATTCCTGCAGCTCTTCTAAAGTCATCCCTTTTACGTTGGGTACCGTAATGGTCTCTCCATGATTGGTGGAGCTTGGAAGCCAGAGATAAAACACGAATAGGGTACATAGCACAGCAATTGACAATATGATCGCCACGTGTATGAGTAAATCTTTAATGCTGTCAGGTTTGAAAAAAGACATATAGGTATCTAAACTAGGCTTTAAACCTAATCAATTAGCATCAACAAAAAGTCTACTAGTTTGAACAAAGTTAGCTCCAACCACGCGTACAAAATATAAACCTGGGTGATCTGGGGTCTTATATTGAATAATTTGATTGAATGCATTTGGCACATCTTCTCGCAGGATCAACTTCCCACTCATGTCAAGAACAGTAACTTCTACCGATTCCTTTCTTGGTAAATTGAATCCGAGATTGAACGTACTGATGGCTGGGTTTGGATAAACCCGAATGACATCTTCATAGGAAGGGGCCTCGTTACCTCTAATATTAATGTCATCTATGTAGAGATTATTGCCATTTCCATTTACCATAATGAATGCGATTCTGATGGAGTCTTCCACTCCCACTACTTGAGAAAGATCCAGGGAGAACTCTTTCCAGTCTTCGTCAGAAGTAGGAACCCAACTGCTACTTGATTCCGTGACTGCCAGTGAGTCAGAGTTTGCTTCCAGTAAGGTCTTATTGAACGATTTTCCGCAGTCTTCTGAGAGAAGTACCCTGAACTGGTCATTGAATCCTTGACGATTAGCGTAGGAGAGCCGGAAACTTAGCCCTGCGCTATCCAGACCACCTGTAGATAAGGCAGGACTCACAAACCAACTTTGAATTCCTAAGGTCTGCTCCTCAAAGGAGGATGCTTTTAATGCAATGTTGTTTCCGATGAGTGTCGTATCCCATAGAGAACTGTTTTGTGGAGAAGTGTTGATCCAACGGTTTTCATTTTCAAAATCTACGGAAAGAGGGAAATCATCGGTATCAACATTGATGTTGATGGACGCCTCCACCGTGTTGCTAATGACAGACTCGTCGTTTTGTCCATTGACTGTTGCTACATTCAATACGATGCTATTTTCCTCTTGCGATAAAGTTTGTACATTGATGGGTACGATCTGGTACTCCTGGAACGCAATGTTGAGCCCGCTGAATGTTTGTGAATAGGATTCGCCGTTGATCACACCTTCGACCGTGAATGAAGTAATTGGCTCTGAGCCTGCGTTTTTCACCTCAAGTTCAAGATCAATGTTCTCATTGCACGTAATCAGTGGTCCCTGGATGGATTCGAGGCTGATGTCATTTTCCAGGATGTTGTTTTGTTCCACTCGGATGTCGTCTAGATAAATGTTATTACTGCCATTCAGGCCTTCAAACTGAATACGTAGCCCGTCCGTATCCTGATAGTCAGAAATATTGATGGTAATCTCTTGCCATTCCAGTTGACTCGAGGGCACAAACTCATTTGCAGTTGGAATGGCAGTTTGTAGATTCGGACCTACCTCAGAGAATAATATATCAGGATAAGTGAGCCCACAATCGCTGCTAGCCCGAACTATCAATCCATCGTAAATATCTGTAGGAGTCCCGGAGTACGCATATTTAAATGAAAGTGTTGCGGTGGTAACGGCATTTAAATCCAGGGGAGGGGTTGTTATTTTCAATAGATCTCCTACCACTGAATTGTTATTGAATGATTGGAAAACCAGGGCTCTATTGGAAGGGGATACCTCAGGAGCGAGTACCTGGTCCCAAGCGCTCTCTGAGCCAAATTGCCCAAGCATTTCATTGCCACTCTCAAATGTCTGGAGGAATGGTAAGCTCACACTAGTGACATGTTCCAGTAGTTGCTCATACAAGTCGTTCGAAGGATTTTCATCCGGAACATCATTCACCTGCGTGATCCTGAAGCCGATGGTCGCTGAGTTTCCAGAGATGATCTGATTGGGAAAACTCAACACATCTTTTTCGAAGGGAAGTAGCTGCACGCTTTGCTGACTGGTAAATACGGGGCTTCCATTGACCTCTAATGTAATCTCGTAATTGGTGATTTCGTTTACACCAAAGTTGGTCACTTCTATGATGGGGGTGATTTGAGGGTCACATGCCGCAAAAGTTGGAGCAATGATCTTTGAGACACCTAAATCATTGTCAACGACTGGCAATGCCACGAGACCGGGAGATGACATCAAGGTGCTCCTTCTGGGGGAATTCTCTGCAATGATTCGCATACATTCCTTTTGCCCTAGTGTAAATAGATTCATGCAAATGTCATCTGTGTAGTCCATGTAGTTCTGGAACATCTCCGGCTCATCTTCATTGCACACCTCGTCATCCTCAGGGTTGGGGAAGGTGCACGGCGAGGAGTAACCACCATTGTCAGTATCGGCAACCGGCGTGTCATTGATAAAGTCATCCACATTGCAGTTGCCATCTCCCCAGATATGTCTTAAGCCTAGAAAATGCCCGACCTCATGGGTCAATGTTCGCCCACGACTTTCAAATGCCGGTGCGTCCGGGTTGTTGCCAAAGTACTGGAAGTCCATATAGACTCCATCAAGGTAAAGGCGATCTGGATCGCTTGAGCCGTTTTTGCCAAGCGTTGTTTCTGGGAAGGTGGCGAATCCCAACAATCCGGTCCCCAGGTCGGCACAATAAATATTGAAGTAGTTTTCTGCTGGCCAGTGGCTTAAGCTCCTCATTTCAATCAGGTCCCGGATTCGACTGGGTACGAAAGAGCCGTTTGCATTAATTCTTACAATTCCATTCGTGTGCTTACCAAGTGGGTCTTGCCTGGCAAGGACAAAATTAATTTCGACGTCGGCTGCAATTGGTTTGAAAGCTAAGGGGGTGTTTACAGTATCAGCATTCAGCCGTCGAAAGTCTGCTGTAAGAGAGTCGATTTGACCGATGATTCGTTGATCGCTAAGATTGGTACCAGTGCCGATTGGCTCCCCGCGGTGCAAGACGTGAACAACGACCGGGATGGTAATGACGTTACTTTGGTTGACTGCTTGTTGGGAATTTTCAATTCTGGTTCTTAGCCTTATTTGTTGGATCCAGTTTTCCAACTCGCCCGGAGGTGGTGCGATCGTACCGCATCGTTCTTGCGAAAAGCTTACCAGCGTGATGAAAATCACTGCAAGAAACAAGCTGATACGCATGCATCTAATTTTGGAAAGGAAGCTTCGCGTTCGGATCATCCGGGGAAGTAATATTGACCGCATGTACGCTTTGAATTTCAGGAACTTCTCTTTTTATGGCTTCTTCCACCCCCGCTTGTAGTGTCATGGTAGACATAGGGCACGAACCGCAATTTCCCAACAGCTCCAATATCAGGTTGTTGCTCTCGTCTATTTCCAAGATCTTAACATTTCCACCGTCTGCTTCCAAATAAGGACGGATGGTGTCCAAGGCTTTTTCTACTTTATCTAATAACTCTGCCATCATTTAAACGGTCACTTCGACCTTTTTAGTCTCTTCCAGCGATGCATTTCTTATTGCCACCTGTCGAGCAACATTTTCTGCAAGATGCTTAAAAGCATCCGAAATTCCATCATCCTTGAGTGCAGAAGGATATCCTTTGTCTGCCCCCTCACGAATGGATTGAACAATTGGAATTTGTCCCAATAGCTCAATATTATTCTTGTCTGCCAATTTCTGACCACCATTTTCGCCGAACAGGTAGTATTTATTGTCGGGTAATTCTTCGGGAGTAAACCAAGCCATGTTCTCGACTAACCCCAGGATGGGAACATTGATTTGAGGTTGCTTAAACATGGAAATGCCCTTTTGTGCATCGGCTAACGCCACCTTTTGCGGTGTTGTGATCACAACAGCGCCAGTCACCGGAACAGCCTGTACCAGTGTAAGGTGGATGTCACTGGTGCCCGGGGGAAGATCGATCAATAGGTAATCCAGTGCTCCCCATTTGGCGTCAGAAATAAATTGTCGCAGTGCCGAGCTTGCCATGGGTCCTCTCCAGACGACTGCATCTTCACTGTTAGTCAGTAGGCCAATCGAAATCAACTTGACACCGTATTGTTGAATGGGCACAATTTTGTTTTTGCCGTCCTCTTGCACGATTCCTGGTTGCTCGTATTCACAATTAAACATCATTGGAACAGAAGGCCCAAAAATATCCGCATCGATCAAGCCGACATCCGCACCCGTTCGGGCCAGGGCAACTGCCAAATTCGCAGCGACCGTAGACTTACCCACACCTCCCTTGCCGGAGGACACGGCGATAATATTCTTCACACCGGGTAATACGGGTTCACTGTCTCGATTACTGGTTACATTCGAAGTCATATTGATGACGGCACTAACGTCTCCGAAATGTCTTTCGAGTGCTGATTCGCAGTCCTTTTTGATCATCTCCTTTAGCGGGCAGGCGGGAGTGGTTAGGACGACATCAAAGGCAACCTTGTCATTGCCAATGTGGATATTTTGGATCATACCGAGTGTTACAAGGTCCTTTTTAAGATCAGGATCCTGAACTTGACTCAAGGCTTTTAGTAGGTTTTCAGTTGTCAATTCCATTCAAGGACGCAAGTTATAACGCATTGAATTATCAACCACCAATAAGTACTTTCGGTTCGAAATCAATCAGTAATTTTGATTTGACAAGACGCGAAAGATGATCCACCCCGCAACCATAGAAGAAATTAAAAACCGCATTGACATTGTGGAGGTTGTCGGCGACTTCGTCACTTTGAAACGGTCGGGATCTAGTTTTAAGGCATTGAGCCCTTTTACCAACGAGAAAACTCCTTCCTTTTACGTGGTGCCCTCAAAGGGAATTTTTAAAGACTTCAGCTCCGGCAAGGGTGGAGATGCCATCACGTTCGTCATGGAAGTGGATGGCCTTAGCTATGTGGAGGCA
>CAZQDI010000159.1:0-9616 GCA_964591785.1 uncultured Roseivirgaceae bacterium | reverse complement strand
CTTGCAGCTGCTCATCAACTGGGTGAAACCAACTTTCAAGTGTTCGAACTGTCGGATTCATTTGGGGGCACCGTGAGCACTGCCTCTTTCGATGGGGTCCAGTTTAGCCAGGGAGCACACTACGATCTCGCCTACCCGGACCACTATGGTGAAGAGGTAATTTCCTTGCTGGATGCATTGAATTTAATCAAATATGAGCCCTGGAAAAGAGCCTGGAGTTTTAAAGATCAACAACATCTGATCCCCTCCTTTCGAAAACAACAATGCTACGACTTTGGAAACCGAAGAAAAGACGTAATCCCGGAGAGTCTCCTTAAAAACCAGTTTGTAGACCTGATGCTTCAATACGATGGCGAAATGCGAATGCCCACTCGATTGATCAATACACAATATGCTACGCTGAATGACATCAGCTTTAGTGATTTTCTTCGCTCCGAACTCCCGATCACCAATGATTTTCTCCAACAGGTCAACTACCATATGTACGACGACTATGGCGGGGACGCCTCCATGGTATCCGCATTAGCAGGTATCCACTACTTTACTTGCCGACCTTACTATACCCAGGACGTTCCTTTATTTTCTCCTCCCAATGGCAATCGCTACTTTGCCGATGCGATGATCAATAAAATGAATCCCGGGCGACTGAGAAGCTCCTGTTTGGTCAAAAGCATCCGCAAAGACGGAGAAGGGTTTGAGCTTGAGATCGTGAATATTAGGAAACAGGTGGTCGAAGAAGTTCGCGCCCAGTCCGTCATCTATGCCGGACAGAAACATGCACTAAAATACGTTTACCCAGAGCAGGCGTCTTTGTTTGAAACTACCTATGCCCCATGGATGGTTGTGAACCTCATCACCCAACAAAAAACCGGAGTCTATGGCCACTGGCAGAATGAATTTTTGGGAAAAAACCCCAGCTTCCTTGGCTTCATCGACTCCAGTGTACAGTCGCAGGCGTCCCTGAATGGCAAAAGAGTATTTACCGGATATTATTGTTTAAGCCCTTCGGATCGCCAATACCTAATTGCGGTCGCAGATTCGAAAGAAAGCATCGCAAGAGAAACTCAGGGGTATGTGGAAGAAATGCTTGAGACATCCATAGACGTAGAAGGTTGCTGTATCAAAGTCATGGGTCACGCCATGCCCATTCCTGCTCCGGGATACCTCCTTAAGGATGCCAATAACGCATCAAATGCAGAGATGATTTATGCAGGGGTGGATAATGGAAGGCTGCCATTGCTTTATGAAGCACTGGACTCCGGCTTGCAAGCAGCCTCATTGATTTAATATAGATCCCAGCGACCCTTCAAATAGTATTTGTACAAGACCGGAGAATGAATCTGATTGACGGCCACAGCAGGATTGGAGGGTTCAAACACTGCTTTGCCAAACGAGACCAATGCGGTCAGGGATTCATCGGTAAGCCATTCCGTTTCGAGGCCACCCAGGGAGACGGCTTTAAGTTCCTTTCTGAGATCCCTTCTCATCTTTGATCCGACCACCCAGCCCCATTCTCCCAATGTCAGCACATGATTATGTAGCGGCAAAGTATGAAATCCAGCAGATGCCATGGTCTTATCGATGCATTCAAAGGCCTCTCTGGCGTAGTACGGACTCCCGGCCTGGGTAATCATCAAACCATCCGGTTTGAGTGCTTTCCGGCACAGCCAATAAAACTCCTTAGAATACAGCCTGCCTAGATCTACGGTACGTGGATCCGGAAAATCGGCGATGATGATATCGTAAACTCCACTCACTTTTTCCAAAAAAGTAAATCCATCGGCATTGACTACGGAGACACGTTCATGGTTCAGGGCTCCCTGATTGATCGTTACCAGGACCGGATGCGATTGAGCGAGCCGGGTAACGCTGGGATCCAAATCCACCAGGGTAATATCTTCGATAGACGGGTATTTGAGTAGCTCACGAGCGGCAGCACCGTCACCACCTCCCAGAATCAATACGTTCCTGGGATTTGTATGCAGTTGTACCACCGGATGCACCAGCGGCTCATGATAGAGCGCTTCGTCAAACGTGGAGAGCTGTTGGTGTCCATTGAGAAACAACCAATAGTCCCCTCCGGAATAGGTGAGTACTATTTTCTGATAGCGACTTTGCTCACTGTAAACGATTGGGTCTTTATACCGAATACGATCTCCCCACTCGACAATCTTCTTAGCATAAAGTCCAGAGAAGGTAAGCAAAACCAGAACAAACAGTGAATAACCGATCAAGCGCTTTTTGACGCGGCGCTCTAGTTCATTCCAAATCACGTATACCAGTGAGAGTGCCACTGAGAAATTGACGATACCCAGAATCAAGGGAGTGTAAGTCAGCCCAAGGTATGGGAGGCCAAGAAAAGCAAAGAAAACCCCACCAGCCAGGCTTCCAAAGTAGTCGTTTTCTAATGCTGAGGAAATGTTCACTTTCAAGTTTTGGAAGCGTTCATTCAGTCGAACCACCAACGGTATTTCCATTCCAATCAGCAGCCCCACAATGATACTTAGCAAATAGATGATGAAGGTGGTATTGTCATAAAGGGCGAAAAAGATGTAAACAATGATTGTCACATTGGAGGCGATAATAGAAAGTGAAAATTCCAGCCAAACAAACTTCTCCAGAAGTCGATCTGTGATCCATTTGCTGATTCGACTTCCTAAACCCATCGAGAACAGCATGATAGATACAATCATGGTCCACTGAAATACCGAATCACCAAGGAAGTAGGTCGCTAAGGTAGATAATGTGTATTCTGCTACAATCCCTGCAAGTCCGGTAGCAAAAAGTGCTACCTTAAGGATTGAGGACGTATAGTTGACGGGCTTCAATGTGGCTTAGAGCGCCCAAACGATCAACATGGAGCCTCCCGCATAGGCAAATGCCTCCACCAAAGCAGCTCCAATATTAGGCTTTTCCTGATTGATCAGCTCGTCAGTTAGGTTTTGCCCCGGAAGTAGAATTTTGTCGCAAAATAGTCGTGCAATTGGTAAGAAAATTAGACCTAGCGCCACCTCGAACCCCACGTCCTCAAGCGTTATGATCCAGCTTTGGAAGTCATGTAGCAATGCATTGCAGATGAGATTGGCAATGGCAATGATCGCACCTGAAAAACCTACAGCTACTGCGACATTTCCTTTTTCCACGTGGTCCTGGATGTCATAGGGAGTGATGAGGTCGTACACCTTGGTGGTGATAAACAGAATCAGCTGTCCCAACAGCCAATAAAGTATTGCGGTCACTTCCGGACCTCCTATTCCCTGTCCTTCACCTGTGATGGCTCCATATACTATTAATCCAATGGCAATACTATTTGCACCCTGGATGATTCCTGCCCCCACGTTTTCCTGCTCTACGATCGAATGCTTCAGATCAAATTTCGACAGGATGAGTTTGTTATTGATAATTCTAGACAAGTTGAGCAAAACAATGGCCAGAATTCCATAAGTAGCAATGTGGATGAGGTCTGCTACCAGTCCGTCCGACTCTCCACTCAGTGCACTGCCTAGTGCAATTAGGAGTCCAACAAAATAACCTACGTAGGAAAAGGCGAAAGCTAAATTGTCATGCTCAACCAACTGATCCGAAACCTGAACCTTGGGATTGAATAGTTTGTACGCTGCTTTTCCGATCAGGAACAAAAGAAATCCTGAGAGGATGTAAACAAGTGTGGTAAGTATTCCGTCGAGAAGTGCCATTTTGCTAGGTTGTTGTTAGAATTTTATTTGCCAAATCCTCCGCCACGAGACCTCGAGCTGCTGGATCGTCCTGATCGCCCGCTGGACCTGGATGCCCGGTCACGCACCCGGCTCTTAAAAGATGAAGATTTTGAATTCCAGCTTGAGCTAGGGTTTCGAGTTCTGTTATAGCTACTACCAGATCCATAGTAGGTGCCGCCCGGGCCATAGTAAGGATCGCGGCCGCTCCGTCGCCAGTCGTTGTAATAATCCCTTCTAACTGGATATGTAGCCATTCTAAACATGGAGGACATGAAGGCATACTGACCATAGAAAGCCCAAAAACTATAGCCTCCATTATTTTCCCATCTCCCATAGCGAGGATTGCCTACGTAGTTGTTATAGCCCGGAGGAGCAACATTTTTAGTAACCTTACCAGTGCTGTCCCTCGCGGCAATTTCCATTCCCATGTCGTTGATGTAGCGGTTAAATTCTTCTTCGCTCACTTCATTCCAACCGGTAATCTCGGACTCAATGCTTTCGGGTGTATTTCCTTTAATGATCTCGTACTGGTGATAGTACTGGCTAGAAAAATTGCCTTGCGCATCCATGTCATGCAGGATGATAGAGAATACTTCTCCTGCTGGCATATCCCTAATGATTGTATCTACGGGAGACTTCTGGAATTTTTTGCTACAACCAACTAACAGCACCCCCATTAACAGTACTGAAGTCCAATTACGTAGTTTCATGATCCGCCGGGTATTAGGTTTGAAATTTGGTGGGGTTCCAATACCACTCCAGCAAACGTGTCGAAGGTATGTTCGTCCCATTGTGTAATACTAATGATTTTGTCTTCATTCTCATCAAAATATTCCCAGGAAAATAGTTCCTCCCAGTCTTCACCCTTCTTACCACAGTCTCGAAAGTATCCTGCAGAATCGTTGGCCAGATAATAGGTCTCACCTTCGAAATGGAGTTGCTGGGGTGCTTTCTTAGTATCAGAGATAATCTTGGCAATGTCCTCGTCAATTTTCCGAATCTTTATGGCCTTCGTAAGGGTGATTACCAGGTCCGAACTGTCTTCGATACTCAAAAAAGCTACCTCATCGCCACTATCTACTTTGTACTCATGGGAAAAATTGTTGCTCCCCCAGTCGTATTCGTACATTTCCTTCACCACCCAGGATTTTAGATCATAATCGAAAATAAACCCAATATCCAGGTCATTCAATCCAAGATTGGTAACATCGTAGGTTGGGCCTTTCTTTCTCTTAAAAAAATCAAACATTAGTCACTTAAAATTTTCTTTACTAAATACAACACTCCGGCAAAAAGCAGCAGAAGAACACCGATTTTAAAAAGAATGTTGAATACAATTCCAAAGATGTATATCATGGCGACCACAAAAAGCGCCAATACCAGAACTCTAACGATCATGTGAATGAAATTATGGCCATCCGAAGATGGCCAATTTGTTATTTATCTAAACCAAGCTTTCCTTTCAGTGCCGCCAAATCATCAGAGACCTTAGAGTCTGTGCCGTCCAATGCATTATCTATTTCATCATCCAATGAGCGACTTTCTCCAGCAACATCGCCGTACGCCTCAGCAAGGGCCTCTTGCTGAGCAACCTTATCCTTCATTCGCTCAAGCATTGAAACGGTGCTCGAAGAGTCAATCTGAGCCATTTGCTTGTTGACCTTAGCGGTGGCTTCGGACACTTTCACTCGTGCCTTCAAAGTGCGGAGCTCATTTTCATAAGCACTGATGTCTGATCTCAACTTCTTTACCTTGCTATCTAATTGAGCAACATTGGTATCGAAACGATCTACTTCGGTTTTTGCGCGGTTGGCATGTTGCAGGTATTCTTCCTTCTTGCTTAATGCCTCGGTAGCCAATCGATCTGCCTCTCCCGCATCTATGCTGCCTGCCTGTGCCTTTTTCAGTAATTGCACCGCTTTGCTTTCGTATTCTCCCGCTCGTGCTTTGTTGGTTTGCAGGTCATTCTTAGACCGAATGGCCATCGCTTTTACTTCCGCCAACGCTTTTAAACTTTCATCCAGGTCTTTCTTCAGATCCCTGATGCCCTGCTCAGTCATCTTAATAGGGTCTTCTAATTTATCTATGACTGCATGAGTCTCAGCCTGTCCTATCTTAAATACTCTCTTAAATACATTCATGATTATTTCTGTTTTTATCTTATTTACTAAATTCAATTAACTCTGATGAATACTCACTCAGCAACATTGCCAGTGAGTTCAATGTAGCTTCCAATTCATTCAAATCAAGGTTTTCACATTCGTGGGTATTTCGGAAGTAGACTTTTCGTTCAGTCTCATCCATGGCAAACGCCCCATGAATAATGTCCCTGTTTTTAACAAGCAGTTTGGTGGCGATCTCACCGACATTTCCTTCCGGCATTTCAAATAAAAACTGCTCAACAATCAGTAGTGGGTCGGCAACGATCAATACCACATTCTTCATTCCACTTTCTTCGTTTTCGACTACGAATATTCCTTCTGATTGGTCTTCTTCTATAATGTTAAAATCAAGTTCTAAAAGGTAGTTTTTTACTGTTTCAAAATAAGGGTTCATACGTTCTTTCGTTGTGTTTAAGAGATTCGTTACTCATCTCTAATCTAGATTGTCTTGACTAAATAATTCTCTTTTTAGTTTTAATTCTTGGCTATATTACGATAACTTCATGACAAAAGTTTTAGCATGGCTCAAAATAATAGCAGAAATTTTTCTTACGTAGGTCAGAATATTAGGAAAATTAGGCTCGCCAAGAACATCAGCCAGTCCGAATTTGCAGCACTTTTTCAGCTATCCAGACCTACGGTTGGTGCTTATGAAGAAGGGCGTACTGAGCCCAAAATCGAAACATTGATTCAAATTTCCAGTCATTTTAATATTTCCATTGATGTATTGTTGACGAAAGAACTCACCTCCAAAGATGTATATAGTTTGGGGCTGCTCAATAAAAGGCTGGATAGAGCCCATGAATCAAAGCCAATAACTAAAAAATCAGTGCAAGCTCCATTTATTAGCACTACAGAAAAAGTCAACTTTCTGGTAAACCGACATGATCGATCTTACCTGGAAGACCTCCCCACTTTGGGGGTCCCGGAACGATTGGAAAAGGTCGATTTGGTCATTGAAAACGAAGGAACACGGCTCCAGGTAGATGCCAAGGGGGTGCATCACGGGGACTACCTGTTTTGCCAGGAGCAGAAAAAACTTAAGAGCACTCCGGAGCAAATGTGGGTATTGGTGACCGAAGATGATCTTGTGGTGGGCCGAATCGCCTCAAAAAGTGCATCCAAACTCAAGGTTACCTTTGATAATCCTCTCTATGAACCTGTAGAGCTGACGTTGGATCAGGTACAGGGCACTTATCTGATAGTGGGAGTCTACTCTATCCACCTATCCAAGCCCAATTCCATGGAGGACAGACTAAGAGCGATCGAGGAGAAGTTGAAAAAGATTTAACGATCAACGTCCCTCTTCAAGATTCTTTTCCAAATCAATTTTCATGTCCAGGCTGTTCAATTTTTGATTAAAAGCCTCCACATCTTTTTCCACTAATTCTTCCAGTTCTGTTTTTGCTTTAACCAAACGCTCTTCCAAGATCGTATAAACATCAGATTGCTGATTTGTGGGGGCGAAATCTATCCCACTGGAACTCAGATCGCTGGCTACCGCGCTTAATCTACCGTAGAGCTTCATAGGCGATCGAAAGGCATCTTCTCGTGCTCCTGTCAAGTGGATATCGTAGAGCTTTCCAGCAATATCGGTAGCAATCCGATCCAAACGATCGAGCTCCTTTAAATCCGATTTCCTTTTCAGGGAAGCGCGCAGCTCGACCAACTCACTGCGCAGTACCTCCACTTTGTTAATAGCCACCACTGCGGTATTGATCGCATCCCGCATTTCAAGGGAAAGGGCCACCTGCTGCTTGATACTCTCGATGGTTCCTCCTGTCGAGGGATCTTTCAGCACCTGAAATTCCCGTAGGTGTTCTTTGCCATCAATCACAATCCTGGCTTGATACGTTCCAGGGACTACCCGCGGACCGAACTGACCTCTCCACAAATCCAAGTCCCAGGTCACCAGCGGCCTCCACCCTTCGCCATTGAGCTGAACCCACGGTCGGCCCGGAGGAAGGGTTCGGATCCGTGGTTTGAACGTCGGCTCGTACCGAATGTCCCACCAGATTCGATTCAAGCCCGGAGCCTTGGATGGTTGGAGTGTGCGAATCAACTCCCCCTCCACGTTAAGTATTTCTATTGCTATTTCTGAAAAGGCTGTATCCGCCAGGTAGTAGTTAATTGGAACCCCGTTTTGTGGATTTCGGCCAGCATTGAAACTGGGTGCATCGGTTTTGATACTTTCCTTCTGACTGAATCGGTAGGTATTTCTGACCGGTAAAACCTGATGAACGGAGGTATTACCTTCTTCAAACATCCGCAGCGGGGATACGTCATCCAGAATGTAATAGCCTCTTCCGTAGGTTCCTACCACGAGATCATCAAACCGCTCTTGTATCGTCAGCCAATAAACCGGAGCAGGGGGCAAGTTATTTTTCACCCGGGTCCACGATGCGCCATCACTTGTACTGAAATACAGTCCGTTGTCCACTCCCAGGTAAAGCATGCCTTCCCTTTTAGGATCTTCAATCACGACATGGGCAAAGCTGTGAGGTGATTGCGGAATATTATTAGTGATCTTCTCCCAGGTTTGCCCGGAATCAGAGGTTTTATAAATATAGGTCCCGAAATCCCCCATTTGGTGCAAATCCACTGTGAGATAAGCCTTATCCGCATCGTACTTTGAAGGATGAATGTTCGCAATGGTACCCCATTTTGGCAAATCAGGAATTTTTGAGGTAAGGTTCCTCCAGGTTTGTCCACCATCCAATGTAAGCTGAACTTGTCCGTCATTTGTGCCTGCCCAAATCATGCCTTTTTGAATCGGAGATTCTTCTATGGCAAACAAGGTGGAGCCGTCGAAGGTCATGAGGTTATCAATGGCTACCCCGCCCGAATTTTGCTGATGCGATTTAAGATTTAAGGTCAGGTCGGGGGAAATGACCTGCCAACTTTGTCCACCGTCGTCTGATTGATGGATAAACTGACTCCCCACGTACACCCGGTGTTTGGTATGAGGTGAGAAACTCAGAGGAAAATTCCAATGCCACCGGTACTTCAAGTCAGCCGGCGCCCATCCGTAGCCTGCCTCTGGCCATACCCGCACTTCCCTGGCATACCCAGTCTTCAGGTCGTATCGCTCTAAGCCTCCATCGTAGCAGCCAGACCATACGATGGTGTTATCGCCAGGATCCGGCTTGGCAAAGCCACTTTCACAGCCACCTACTCCATGCCAAAGCCCAACTGGTATATAGCCTTGCAAACTATTACTAGGACCCATGTAGGACCAGCCATCTTGCCTATTGCCAAAGACATTATACGGTATCTGATCATCTACACTGACGTGATACATCTGAGCAATGGGTAGCACTACGCGTTGGAATGAGGCCCCTCGGTTTAAGCTCATACTTGCACATCCATCATGAGCCACCATCATCCGGTCTGGCATGATTGGATCGATCCACATGTCATGATTATCCCCACCCCCACGCGGAGGATTTTTCATTAGTGTTTTTCCGCCATCTTCTGATTTGCTAAATCGTACGCTCAAAAAGTAGATCTCTTCGGGATTGTCTGGTGCTACCTGGATTCGAGTATAATAGGGCGCACGTTCATTCATGGTGTGGTCCTGACTCATCAGTTCCCATGATTTTCCCGAATCATTTGATCTCCATAGCTCCGGGCTATTGATTTCGAAGAGGGCATACACCACATTGGGTTGAGCATGGCAAAGAGCTACCGCCGCTTTTCCAACAGGGCGTTTCTCACCTCCCGGAAGACCGTTCTTGG
>CAZQDI010000158.1:0-9654 GCA_964591785.1 uncultured Roseivirgaceae bacterium | reverse complement strand
TTTTGAAGTTAATCCAGTTGTTTCGCTTTTTTTCCATTGCTAGTTGAGCTGAATTCCTGATCAAATGTATAATTAATATTTGAGATTTTTCTAATTATCGAATAGATGAATCACGGAAAATGTTCGGTAAAATCCAATGAATAGGCTATGAAGTACAATAAAGAGGGGCAAGACCTTTGTCTTAGACCCCTCTGTTAAGTATGAAGAGGACTGCAATCTTATTGGAGGATATTTTCTATTAATTGTAAAAATGGTTGAAACCCACAAACTGTAAAAAAGAAGATTTTTCTGGAAAGTGAGGGTATTTAGCTTTATGATTTGTTTTAATAAACAGACAACTACTTGAAGTGAATTGGATAATGATTGCTCTTGGCCTTTCGGCACTGAGTGTGCTATTAATATGGTTTTACAAAAGGCCTATTGCTCAGGGGCATGATGATTTCGAACGAATGAATGAAGACGAAGAGTTGAAGAAGATTTATCATAAGACCATCCAACTTCTTAACGACAAGAAGTATTTCCTAAATAAAAATGTAAAACTATCTCACCTGGCTGCAGAGATTGGTCACAATGAAAGACTGGTTTCTAAGGCAATCAATACCTACGGTTCGGGAAATTTCAATAAGTTCTTAAACACGTTTCGAGTTGATTATTCAAAGCAACTGTTGATTGGCGGAGAGTTTGATCATTATACGATTGAAGCCATTGCTGAAGAATCGGGCTTTTCTAATAAGGTCTCTTTTTACAATTCCTTCAAAAGCCATGTAGGGATGTCACCTTCAGAATACAAGAGGTCAAAACAAGTCAAAAACTAAACACCCTATTTCTTTTTTAACGCAGTGTAAAAAAACACGATTCTTAATGTAAAGAATCATGATTCTTAACGCAAACCTCTGAAAATCAATAAGTGAAGGTAATGTTGAATCCGTTTTGGAAGTAGTCAAACACTCCAAAATATGTACGGAACTCAAACTCAACCGACCGAAAAAACTGCACTGGCAGTTGGCATTTGTCTTAAAAACCTCATTAAAAAAGAAACCCTCATCCCTTCTAATAAGGCGGAAATAATAATACCGTTGGATCAGGATCTGGAAATTAAGATGGTAGGCACTTTTAGAAGTATCCAACTTGAAAAACAGTTGGCTTATTTTCTTAAACCTCGAGGTAGGGGAATGGAGATCTTTGGTAATGCGTCCTATTTGCTTATCCAGATTCACCCTGGCTACACAAAATTTATTACAAAATGGCTCAATGAGCATGCCAATGGTATTTACAATATCGAGATCAAGAACTGTCAGGTAGACGATTTGATCCATGCCTCAAACACAGGAGATCTTTATCAGGTGAATGATTCCCTTGATGACTCGCTACAAATAGCGTATGAGGAGCCTAATCACTTCATTAAGGAGGCAATCGAGTTAATCAATGGAAGTTGTGGGTCTACCACTATTAAGGAAATTTATACTCACTTGGACATCAGCAAATCGACCTTGGAGCAGAGGTTTAACAAAGATGTTGGACTAACGCCAAAGGAATTTTGTAAAATCGAAAAGCTTAACTGCTTCATTAAAACGTACAAAGAAAGTGGTGGTGCGAGCCTTACAGAATTAACTTATCAATGTGGTTATTATGACCAGTCCCACCTTATAAAGGATTTTAGGTATTTCCTGGACATGTCTCCTAGAGAATACTTTCATTGATTGTTTTCGGAACTGTCTACCAGTTCAAATAGGTTGGCCATCTTGCCGTAAAGGGGGTCATTGGTTCTAATGTATGCTGTTGAATCTTTACGGAAGTTGTTTATCACGATAGTCGGTTCATCAGGCTGTGGCAAGAGTAGATTTTGTCTGTTTGCAAATCTCTTAAAGTAGCTGTCAAGTTCTAAAAAGGAAATTCTGCTATCCACTCTTAGCGGTTTGACGATTCGAATGTTTTTTTCCTTATTAGTGCAAATCACTAAGGACAGATAGTCCTTATTCACAAGGCCAGCTTGGTACGTCAAGTGATAGTACGACCTATTTGAACATCCAGGGAAGATTATAGAAAAAACACTAAAGGGTAGCAAGAACCTCAATAATTTGAACATAGTCTAAAGGGTCGTTAATGTCTAATCTTTGCTCTCGAAGCGTACGCTTGACTTTTGCTGGTGGTAACTCTAGCAACTTGGAGAGGTTCTTTATTGAGAATTTGAATGTTTCTACGTCCGATCTATTTCGGTAAATGACGTACCTGGATTGGGCGGCGAACTCATCAGAAGTTCGCCCTGCCGCATAAGCTCCTCCATAATCTGCCTCCACAAATTTTTTGCTGTAAATTCTTAGCAGCTTAAAATCATTCGTTGAAAAGTGTAATTGTGCAGGAACTAAGTCTCTTTTAAAAAACAGAAAGAACCATTCCGACTTTTCGATCGAGAAGCTCTCAATTAGATCAAATGGTATGGTTCCAGCAATCTTATCACCGGACGTCCAAACAAGTTGTTTGTCGATCAAATGGAGATTTCCTGTAATTTTTCGCTCTCCTTTTTTCAATGTTAGCTCAATTGGCACCATATGATCAAACAAGTATGGATGCCCTTTTACACCTCTATATCTTGTATCAAATGTACGGATCGAGCTACCTTCTACTAAGTTGGAGTAGGTATTATTGACACTTACGAATCCTTCGTCGGTATCTTGGCCTTGGATGAAGAAATATGAAAGACAAATTAGGAGTGTTAAAATGAGTCTCATTCTTTTATAAATTTTTGCTGAAAAGTAACTGCACCCGCAGAATTCAAAACAGTTAAGATGTAAATCCCTGATTTCCAATCAGCCATGACAATAGGGCTTCTTGATCTATGGGTGTCGGAATATACCGTTCTACCAGACAGGTCTCGAATCTCTATCTGATGGTTTCCAGATAAACCTACCATCCTGATCATATCCGAAGCAGGATTGGGGTATATTCTAATATCGACTTTTTGCTCGGCAACCGAGGTGACAGTACTTCTGTCAATTACGATATTATCCATATCAAAGCCCCAACCATTGAATGAATCATTCGTGATCAAAGAAAATCTGATAAGGATCTCGTTGCCAGGCAGGAAAGGGAGGCCTTCTTGAATAAGGTTTACCGTTCGATTTCTAAAAAGTGTTTCATTACCAATCGCATTGGAACCTTCACTATCAGTATCAGAGCTAAAAACGGAAGTCCACTCCAAATAGCTAGAAGCATCCAATGGCCCATCAATTGCGTGCCAGCTCTTTCCAAGATCAGAAGATCCTTCAATTATCAAATAATCATTAAGCTCGTCATCATTTCGTGGCTCCAAAAGTGCAATTACATCAAAACTTAGAAATGTATTAGTTGTAAGTACGACAGGATGCCGGAGAATGAAGGAAGAGTATCCGTCCAAACCGTTTCGATATGGATGATCAGATCGAATAGATTGGGAGGAGAAGTTTGTCTCTTCACTAATACTTAAATTATTAAGCGCAATGCTGTCTGAAATCTGATTGGACTCGAGGTCAAGTTTTATGGACTCAAGCGCAGATCTGGGTGTAATTGCGATTGCTTGCAAAAATGATTCTTCCGGAAAGGTTCTTGAATTTTGGTTGATTGATCTATCGATGGCGTGTATTTTGTAATAGAGTGTATCTAGGTCTTCGAAAGCAAATTCAGATTTGGTCAATCTTATAGTTAGAGGATTGGACTCAATCAATGATCGGTCTACTCCAAGAAAATTGCTTTCTGAGTCTATTAATTTTCGATATTCAAGGTAAACGCTGTCAATCCCAAAGTTGTCATTCACCAAAAATTCAATTTCAAATTCATTATCAGGAATGAACCCAAACGGATCATGGGAGATGGTTGGGAGTTCTGTGTCCACTGCGACGGTGGCAGAGAATGGGTGATTGATTCCATCCGAAGGAGACAGGTAAGTTCGGTCCTCAGGGCTGATGTACTTGAAGTAATAGTCAAAACTGGTAGGAAGATCACCGGGCGAGATATCAACTGAATAGACTAACGGATCGCTTGTCTCGGCAAGAGAAAAAGTTAGAGATGAATTAAAACTGTCTTCTGAGATGATTAGCTCCGCATTTTCGACGTCAACTGCGGAATCACTCTCGATCGTTAGTTCGAATGCAACAGGATTGTTCAGGTCCTCGACGAACAAAAGTTCAGTATGGCTTAGAAAAGTGTGCACCCATCCAATTTCTGCAAAAATGGAATTGGTGATGCTTCCCGGATTATGAATGGCTTCTCCCAGACCAAGCTGGGGACTCATCAATGAACTTTCATTGCCTGGAGGAAAAACTGCTTCATCTAAGTGAGAGATGCTTGAGCCACCATTCCAGGGGTCTGGAGAAAAGATCGGAGGGAAGGTGCCAAAGACTCTCCTGGCAATCGGACTTCCGAATTTTACTCCGTTACTGGTAACCGCGCTTAAGAGCTCTGCTGAGTTGTTTGGATAGATCGTTTCGTTGATCAATAGTCTTCCTAATGGATCCTGGAGATATAGATCGTAAATGATCGGAATCCCGGTTTGGCCTGTGTTGTCTAATCCCCATGCAGCGATCTGTCCATTTGCACCAAATGAACCTGAAAAGCCAAGTCCGTGCCCAATTTCATGCAGGACAATAGTGACCATATCAAATTGATCAGATGCTGGGTTTGCATCGGTTCCAAAATACCAATTAATCTCACTGCTGAAGTTGGCGGAAATCTCAGATTGTGTTGGAAGATTTAGTTGTTTTCTTGCGAGTTTTTCGGCAAGTGCCAGAGGATATCTAACATTTTTTTGTGGCGCGTTTTCAAAATTGCTTACGGTACTTACTGCACTTGCTGATCCAAGTACATTGGGCCCCAGTTGAGACCAGTTGGCAGTTATTCTGATGGGGACGTCGGAGGAAATGGTCCTGGCCCAAATATCAATCGCATACTGAAAGGCAGCTTGAGCCTCTGGTATAAATCCATTGTAAACGACGCTGATTTGGGCGGTTGGTTCACTCTCGAGATTTAATGTGCAGGCCATATGTTCATTTACATGATGGTGAGATGCATGACAGACATGCACTGGTGCCGGATGGAATAATATCTCCTGAGTAAGGGCATGATCGTAAATCGATGAGAGGGCAAATAGGGAAATGAAGGACAGATATTTCATTTTTGAAGAGGTTAAAAAAAGGGCTACAAGAGCCCTTTTTCTGAATACGAATAAGTGTTAACTAGTATGAATCATTTTGCTCGATTGCAGTATTTGTGTCTAATTCAACTTGAGGAATGGGCAATACCAATCGGTCGTCTGTGGCAATGGTAGTCTTCAAGCTTCTTGCATTTCCAAGTCTGATTGCATCAAACCAGGAATGACTCCCTTCAAAAGCCAGTTCAATCACTTTCTCGTTTTGAAGGTCATCCAGAAAATCAGCCACATTTGCCGCAGAAGAAGGAGTAATACCAGCTCTGTTCTGAACAATAGCTAATTCAGCGAGCGCACCTGCTAAATCCGGAGCCGCCTGTCTGGCAAGGGCTTCAGCCTTGATCAAATGCAACTCAGCTAATCTAATGATGTACGTAGGGTCATCCTGTGTATTGATATTTGGATACTTTACCACCTCTGGTACACCAGCGTTGATTATTGCGCTTTCTCTTGGGTCACCACTTACTAGGCTTATGAAAGCAGGAGTAGGGCCATAGTCTTGCCTTCCTCCGCTTGCAGCGCTTAGAAAGAAAAACGAGTGACCTGATTGCTCAACGGTCGCATTCGCAAACATTCCAAATATTAACTCTGAAGAGCCGAGCCTATTTGTGAATATATCTGCATAGTTAGTCTCTAAGGTAAAATTGGGAACTACTTGATCTACTAAGGAGATCGCTGTTCCATAATCTTCCATGTACAGAGCTACTCTTGCTCTCAATGCCCTGGCTGCATCCGCTGAAGCACGATAGCTTAGTGAAAAGGCAGGAGCATCAGCAATGGCAGCATCTAAATCTGAAACTATCGATGCATAACTGTCAGCTACAGAAGACCTAGGCAGATCCTTATTGGTTGTATTACCCGGTTCAAGCCTAAGCGGAATTCCCTCAGCACTAGTCTGGTCCCAGAACCTGCCATAAAAACGCAACGCATCGAAATGTGCAAGTGCTCTTAAAAATCTTGCCTCTGCAATTATTTCACTCTTCCGAGCTGGAACACTGAAACTATTCTCGTCAATTAACTCTGTTCTAACGATTACATTCGAAGCATCATTTGCTAACTCATAGATATCATCCCACGTAGCAAGCAATGTATTATCCTCTGGCTTCACATCGTTAGAAACCGCGTCAAATGTAGATGCCCGAGTAGTTGAATTCGTAGATCCAAGATATATGAACTGAGTTGGACCCCAAATCACGTGCATTCTGCCGTAGTAGCCATCTTGGTTTAGCCTTGAATACGTGCCTACCAAAGCAGCTTCAGCATCTGCTTCTGAAGCAATAGCCGTTAAATCTGACAAACTTTGCTGGGGTTCAGCCTCAAGGTTATCATACAATTCACATGCTGAGAACAAAAACAGCATTGAAAGGGCGTATATAAATTTCATTGAAATATTTTTCATGATTCTATTCAAATTTTAAAATCCAACTTTAACTCCGAAAGTGTAGGTTTTACCACCAGGATAGGTGTTGTTATCGACACCCAGTGCTGTACTATTATTCTGTCCAAATGTGTTGACCTCAGGATCAACGCCAGAGTAATCCGTAATTGTCAAAATATTAGTTCCTTGAGCAAAGAATGTAACGTCTGAAAGGAACACATCAGACAATAAACTTTGAGGTAATGTGTAAGATAATCTCAGAGTCTTAAGTCGAATGTATGAGCCGTCTTCAACAAAGAAATCTGAGTTTCTGTCGTTATCATTAGGGTCCCCTTGTACGACTCTTGGGAATCTTCCATCAGTATTTGTCGGAGTCCAACGATCTAAGAGCACTTTCGCGGCATTATCGGAGTTTTGCAATCTCCAAAGGTCCCCGTTGGCAAGATTGATAATCTCATTACCTTGAGAGAACTGGAAGAAAGCTGTAAGACTTAACCCTTTGTAGGAGGTAGTACTTGTCACACCACCAATAAAATCAGGTTGTGGAGAACCGGTAATGACTCGATCGTCGGCGGTGATTACACCATCTCCATCAATATCAGCAAATTTCAGATCTCCAGGAGCTGTTCCTGCAGTTTGATAGAAGCCTGTCGGCGAAGCTGCATTGAGCTCATCAATCTCTGCCTGAGTTTGGAAAATGCCTTCTACCTTTTGACCAAAGAACGCTCCAATGGATTCGCCTTCTCTCACAATACTTTGATTAAATCCGGTAGCTGTGATATCACTGCCATCGACCAATGAAATGATCTTGTTTCTGTTGAAGGCGATATTACCTGCTAAATTCCATCTGAAATCATCGGTGTCGATGATATCGCCTGAAAGCTCGATTTCGATTCCTTTGTTTTCTACTTCCCCAATGTTCTGATTTACGTTATTGAAACCAGTTGTTCTTGGAAGGGGAGCTTGTAGTAAGACATCCGTTGTGTTCTTGACATAATAGTCGATACTACCAACAATTCGGGATTGAAACAAAGCAAAGTCTAACCCTACATCAATTTGGGCTGTTTCCTCCCACTTAAGCTCTGGATTGGCAATTTGAGTTGGAGCAGTCCCGCCAGCACCGCCATAGGAAGCACCACCAGCATATAATCCTCTGGATGCAAAGTTTCCTACTCTGTGGTTACCAGTTATACCCCAGCTAGCTCTCAATTTTAAATTATTGACTGTCTGAAAATTGAAGAATGATTCATTCATGATGTTCCAACCCACTGCTACAGAGGGGAATATTCCGAATTGATTGTCTTCTCCGAATCGTGAACTTCCATCTGTTCTCACTGTGGCAGTTGCTAAATAGCGATCCTTGAAGGTATAGTTCACTCTACTAAAGTAGGACTGAAGACCCCATTGGGTTTTTAGTCCATCAGCATTGGTAGGAGACGACGATGAGTTGAGGGTTCTCAAAACATCATTTGGAAATCCAGAAGCTGAAGTAGAGAATTGGTCTTGCTTAACCAATTGCCATTCTGCACCAAGTAGTACATTGAATCGGTGATCGTCATTGACATCAAAAAGATAGTTTGCAGTGAAGTTGTTATTGAATGTGTATTGCTCATCAATACCTCTTTCAAGAAAAACGTTCCCAAAAATTGTACCTCCAAGCGTTGTGCTAGGCCAGTACAGTTCTCGATCTGCAGCTACATGATCAACGGCAATCGTTCCCTTTAATATCAAATTGTCAATTACTTCATACTGAGCAAAAAATGAACCTAAGAAACGGTTACTTATGAAGGTGTTTTCGTAAGTAGTTGCCGCAACTGCATTATCAAATTGATTTGTTGAAGCGAACGTTCCGTCGTCATTAAAGATGGGCAAGTCGGGTCTGGTTCTAAGCGCACTGAAGTAAGGTCCAATGATAAAGTTGTCATTGGACTGGATGTTATCCTTCGTGTTGCTAAAAGTCAAATTGGCCCCAATCTTCACCTTGTCTGAGACATTTGCATCAAGATTTAATCTTGAGGAAATTCGCTCAAATCCAGTTCCAATCATCGTGCCTTCCTGATCGTCAAATTGGATCGAAGTGAAGTAGCTGACATCATCAGTGCCACCAGACGCTGAAACGTTGAACTGGGTTATTTGCGCGGTTCTGAAAATCGCATCCTGCCAGTCAGTGTCAGCATCACCATAGAATGCGTCATTTGGAGTGCCACCAGCATTGACAACAGACTCTCTATGCAAAAGCTCGTACTCCTCAGCATTCAAAAGCTCATTTAGTTCGAAAACCTCACTAAAACCTCTTGTAAATGTGGCATTTACTCTTGCTTTTCCTGTTCTGCCTCTTTTTGTTGTTATCAAAACGACGCCATTGGCAGCTCTACTACCATATATAGCTGTTGCCGAAGCATCTTTTAAGACTTCGATCGATGCAACATCATTAAAGTTGATCTGGTTAAGCGAGTTACCCGCTTGACCCCCAAAACCCCCAAATGTTCCTTGACCGGTTCCATTGGTAGAAAAAGTATTAAAGCTTTCTACAGGAACACCATCAATCACGTAAAGTGGCTGATTGTTCGAGTTAATCGAAGCCTCTCCTCTAATTCTCACCGTAACACCACCGCCAGGTTGTCCATTAGAACTAATGACATTCACACCAGCAACTCTACCCTGCAGCGCTTGGTCAACACCAGGGACCGGGAAGTCTTGTAGATCTTCACCATCAATCTGGGCAATCGCCCCCGTGAGGTCAGATTTACGTTGTACTCCGTAACCAGTAACAACAACTTCCTGGAGTTCAGTAGCGCCTCCCATCGTCACATCGATGGTTGTCCTATTGCCAGGAGTTACTTCTTGTGTTTCAAAACCAACGTAGGAAAATACAAGAACATCGCCATCGTTGACAGCCAGTCTGTAGTTCCCGTCTAAATCAGTTTGAGTACCATTCGTAGTGCCCTTAATCAGCACATTCACTCCGGGCAAGCCTTCACCGGAATCATCGGTGACCTTTCCGGATACCGTCCTCTGGGCAATAACTTGTGCTATTACCAAAAGGCACGCCATCATCAAAAAGAAAAACTTTTTCATAAGCATGATTTGTTTGTTA
>CAZQDI010000157.1:0-9675 GCA_964591785.1 uncultured Roseivirgaceae bacterium | reverse complement strand
GTATCGCTACCATTATTGGATCATTACTCATCTTTGGCATTTACTATTGGACGGTCTTTCAGCGGTACCATGTCATGCAGCTCTCGACAGAGGAGGAGTTGCAGTTTTGGAGTAAGGCCATCCTAATCGGCATCCCCGTCTCAATTGGAGGTAAGATCGTATTATTCATTCTCTTCGCAGTGTTCAACGCCGTCATTACCAAGGAGAAGCTACCACGATTTGAAGACGAGCGAGACAAGCTCATAGAGCTCAAGGCTACCAGAAATGCCTTCTTCATTTTTGGCGTGGGCTTCGTGGTAGCCATGGTTGTGCTGGCTTTTGGTCATGCACCCTACTACATGTTTCTGGCTTTAATACTTGCCGGAGTGGTCTCGGAAGTCTTTGACAATCTGTCACGATTGTATTTTCACAGAAGGGGAGTTTCATGAAGAGATATACCATTCAAAATAACATTCGCAGGCTACGTTTTAATCATGACGAGATGACACAGCAGCAACTTGCGGAAAAGGTGCATGTCACCAGGCAGACCATCGCAGCCATTGAAAAGAACAAATATTCACCATCACTGGAACTGGCATTCAAGATATCGCAGGTGTTCGAAACCTCGCTGGAAGATGTTTTTTCATTTGAAGAGTCCGGTGAAAAAAGATGCTAAATCGCTATGCAACGCTTTATCTTAAAAACAAACATCACTACGAAGAATCAAGTGCATCAACTAAAGACGCTACTCGATCATCTGGCAGAAATCAAAACCTGGTCTGTGGATATGGATGACATTGACAAGGTCTTGGTGGTCAATTCTGAAGGCTTCTCACAACCCAGAGAGCTCATTAAATTGGTGGCCTCGCAAGGGATCTATTGTGCCGAATTACCTGACTAAATGGAAATTACGAAATCACATCTTCGGAAAGTTATGCTGCAATACCGGAAGCTGGTGGACAAAGCGATCTATCTCAACCGGAATGAATTGCTATGCGAACGTGTTGAATCCTTTCTGGAGCAGACTGAATTTGAGAAGATACATACCTTTCTTTCGATCAAACGAAACAATGAGCCGGACCTTTCCTCGCTACATAAAGACTTATGGGCTAACGATGTGAAAGTGGTTATTTCCAAAACCAATTTTGATCGTAAAGAAATGAAGCACTATCTCTTTACGGACCAAACCAAACTGGTAAAAAACGAAATGCAGATTCCGGAACCTGTGGGTGCAGTAGAGACCCCTATTTCGGACGTAGATATCATTTTTATTCCCTTGCTGCTTGCCGACCAACACGGAAATCGCATTGGATATGGCGGAGGTTATTACGATAGGTTATTAAAAGAAACAAATGCGATTAAGATTGGGTTAAGCTTGTCTGGACCAGTCAATAAGATCATTCAAACTGAAGAATGGGACATACCTTTGAACTACTTAATTACACCTTTTAAAATATACACATATGGCTAAGATTACACTAGGCGGAAACGAAACACAAACAAGCGGCGATCTACCTGCGGTAGGGAGTGATGCACCTGACTTCAACCTTGTCTCAAAGGACATGAGCGAGAAAACACTGGCAAGTTATCATGGACAACAAGTAGTGCTCAACATTTATCCCAGCATTGACACCGGTGTGTGCGCTGCATCCACTAAGAAATTCAACGAAGAGGCCGACAAGCTGCAAAACACAAGAATCGTATGTGTGTCACGGGACCTTCCGTTTGCTTTGAACAGGTATTGCGAGGCAGAAGGCATCAAAAATTTGGACAATCTTACCAACTTCAGAGACGGAGGAGATTTTGGTAGCAGTTATGGGGTGGAGATTACCGATGGTGCCTTCAAAGGACTGAATGCTCGTGCCATTGTGGTAATTGACGGCGAAGGAAAGGTCAAGTACACCGAACTGGTACCTGAAGTAGGTCAGGAACCTAACTACGAAGCTGCCCTTTCGGCATTAAATTAAGACAGTTCAGAAAGTAAAATGGAAGTTTCAGGGAGAACATTGATTTTCCCTGAAACTATTTAGGGGTTGGTACGTCCTTCTTGTGACTATCAAATAAAATCAGGTCAGTTACTCAAACTTTTATAATCACCTACTCTTGAAAAAATTATTGATCATCTTAGCGGTGATGCCGCTATTTCTCTGTGCTCAAGAGAAATACACCATCAGTGGCTACGTCAAGGACGCTGCCAATGGTGAGTCCCTGATTGGGGCGACCGTGCTGATTCAGGAATTAAGTTCCGGAAACATCACCAACGTATACGGGTTTTACTCCATTACGCTTGCACCCGGTGACTACACGGTCGAATTTCGATACATCGGATTTGAAACTCAGACCAGGACCATTACCCTTTCCGAGAACGTACGGATTGACATGGAGCTTAAAGAAGAGCAGACAGCCTTGCAGGAGGTAGTGGTGACTGCCAAGCCAGAAGATGAAAACGTATCGTCCACTGAAATGAGTGTTGCCGAACTTGACATCAAGACTGTAAGCAAGCTGCCTGTTTTCGCTGGTGAGGTCGACATCATCAAAAGCATTCAGTTGTTGCCAGGGGTCAGCTCGGTTGGAGAAGGGTCTTCTGGGTTTAACGTACGAGGTGGTGGAGTAGGACAAAACCTGATCTTACTGGATGAAGCTCCCGTCTACCAAAGCTCTCACTTGTTTGGTTTCTTCTCCGTTTTCAATCCGGATGCGGTGAAGGATGTGAAACTATACAAGGGCGGAATTCCCTCAAAGTATGGAGGACGACTGGCTTCCATTCTTGATATACGAATGAAAGAAGGAAATGCCAAGGAATACGATGTTTCTGGAGGCATTGGAACTATTTTCAGTAGGCTAACCGTAGAAGGGCCCCTTAAGAAAGACAAAGCTTCGTTCATCGTGGCGGGTCGGCGTTCCTATGCGGATGTACCTATCCAGCTGTTCACGGATTTCTTGAGCGATGGGGCAGCACTGTATTTCTATGACCTGACCGCCAAAGCCAATTACAACATCAATGAGAAGAATAAAGTCTTTGCTTCGGGGTACTTTGGAAGAGACGTATTCAAGTTCGATGAGCAGCAAGGGTTTAATTGGGGAAATCAGACGGCTTCCATTCGCTGGAATCACCTATTCAATGATCGCTTCTTCAGTAATTTCACCGCCTTTTACAGCAACTACGATTACGCGTTTGCCTTTGGTAACACGGAAAATGACCAGTTCGATTGGAATTCAAAGATTCAGACCGTCAATTTCAAACCTACATTTTCTTACTTCCTTGACCAGGACAATGAATTGACCTTTGGTGGAGAATTGCTCTACTATACCTTCTTCCCTGCCAATGCGGTGGGCTTTTCCTCAGGCGAACGGATCGATCTGAGCCTGCCCAAGAAAAATGCACTGGAGCTCAGTGCCTACATTTCGAATGATCAAAAATTTGGAGACAAATGGCAGCTACACTATGGGCTTCGCTACTCCTACTTTAGCAACCTTGGCCCCGGGGATCGGTTCTTTTTTGAAGAGACAACCCCTGGAGTTCGTAAAGAAGTGGTAGATACGGTTCGCATTGGCTCGGGAAAAACGTTGGCGGACTATGGGAATTTCGAACCGAGGATCTCCGTAAAGTATCAGCTCAATAAGACTACCTCCCTCAAGGCCAGCTACAACCGAATGAATCAATACATTCATTTGATCAGTAACACCGTGGCTGCAACTCCCATTGATGTTTGGCAACCCAGCACCAATAACATCCGTCCGCAGCAAGGCGACCAATGGGCAGTGGGCTACTTTCGGAACTTTCGAAATAACTCCATCGAGACGTCGGTCGAAGCCTACTACAAACGGACGAGAAATCAGGTTGACTACATTGATGGAGCGGATTTGTTTATCAATGAGTTACTGGAAGCAGACGTGCTGGCAGGAGATGGCCGAGCCTATGGGCTGGAACTGTATGTTAAGAAAAATACCGGTCGAATCAATGGCTGGGTGAGTTATACGTTGGGCAGATCGGAATTGAAAATTGACGGAATCAACGCAGGGCTCAACAGTGTGACTAAAGAAGGACGCTGGTATCCAACACGCTTTGATCAGACCCACAACCTCAAGGTGGTCTCGAACTATCAGCTTAATGAGCGGAAGAGCTTTTCGGCGGTATATAGTTTTATTACCGGAACTCCCACAACCTATGCTGCAGATCGTATCAACGTGGCTGGCTACGTGATCCCTGCCAATGACGGCAGTCGAAACAATGTCAGGATCCCAAATTATAGTCGATTGGATATTTCCTATACCATTGATTACAACAAAGTCAGTAAGAAAGGAAAGAACCGATCCAGCAGTTTGGTCTTTTCGGTGTACAACCTGTTAAATCGTAAGAACGCATTCGCGATCAACTTCGTCCAAGACGATGATCGGGTTAGCTATCAGCAGATCAACAACCTCAATATCCCGAACCAGGCGGTACGGACTCAGGCACTAGAGACTTCCATCCTGTTTTTTATTCTACCATCAGTCACTTACAACTTCAAGTTCTAATGAAAAAGCAATTATTTCCCATTATCGCTGCTTTAATGGTTTTCACTGCATGTGAAACCGAAGTAAGCCCTGACCTCGAAGAATCGCTGAATATCCTGGTGGTGGATGCCTGGTTGACCGACAATGATCCGATCCAACACATCAACATCACTCGCTCGCAATCCTATTTTGATTCCGAGGAACCGACCAAAGTATCTGGAGCAACAGTGGTGGTGACGGACCTGACGGATAACATTACCTATGTATTTGAGGAGCAAGCAGAGCGCTACACCTGGGAGAGCCCTGATGGGACGCCTCTGGGAGTGGTTGGACATGAATATGCGCTGTTAGTTGAATTGAATGGCAATACCTATGTTTCTGAAACTACCCTAAACGAAGTACCGCCAATTGATAGCGTGACGTTCCGTCTGGAAGAAGGCAATGCGTTCTTCGATGATGTCATCTTTGGGGAGTTCTTCGCTACGGATTTGCCTGGGATCAACGATACGTACTGGATCAAGGCCTGGAAGAATGGGCGTTTTCTGGGCAAACCGGAAGAAATCAACATTGCCTATGATGCCGCATTTTCTGTAGACCTGGACAACGATGGCGTACAGTTCATTCAACCGATTCGAGACCTGATCAGTCCACAGGAGTTTAGCGACGACGATGATTTCGTCTCTCCTTACAACCTTCCACAGGCCTTTGCTTTTGATGGTGAAAATGTATTGAATGAGGATGGATCCATCTATGCGCGGGTAGAGGACAATACCCTGTTTTTTGAGAAGGCAGAAGTGCCAGAAGATTTCAATTCCGTGTCGCTGGACGATCCGCAATACCTGTTGACAAATGACTCTCTCTTCATTGATGGGGATTCAGTGTACGTAGAGATCCATTCCATTTCAAATGAAGCTTACTTTTTCCTTTCACAGGTAATCATCGAGACAAACCGCGAAGGAGGCTTTGGCGCATTGTTCGCTACACCCCTGGCAAATGTGACAACGAACATTATCCCGGATGATCCGGAAAATTTGGTGGCTGGCTTTTTTAATATTGCCTCGGTTTCCAGTAATGGAAACAGACTGAGGAACGAGGAGCAGGTGCGGGTACTGGAATAACTATTGAGCTACGTGGAGACGAGACTCTGATCTCCACGTAGTCAATTAACTTTTATCCTACCACAGTTCTCGATGCTGTATACCCAGTGTAAAAGGAGGGATTTGATCGCCTGAACCGCTTCATCACTTTATCCAACCGGCTAATTGCGGTGGTACCTTCCTCCATCAATGCAAGGATGCTTTCCGTAGCTTGGCGAGATGCTACCTTGTATGATCTGGGAATTCCGCGCCGATCTTGATAGGCTCCGAAGCTTAGCTGGACATCATGAATCTGACTTTTGGTCAGCCCATAGTCTTTCATGTTCGTCACATGGCCTTCCAATTGGTCAATTACATTCTTCACTTTCGTTTCAAAATCTTCATTCGACAGGCGATAGTAGTCAGATTTGGAATTGGCAGCTGCAGACATCAGTTCTACATCTTCCTGATCTTCTGCATAGGCTTCCAGAATATCGTCCAGAATGTCCATTTTCTCCGAGATTCGTAGTTTTAGTTCCTTCAGTGACCGACTGATAAACACCTGAGCGGCCTCCTGATCCTGAGCGGCTTGTTTCAGTTCATCGATCGCCTGAGCCAGTTGGTTTTTGTAAGTAGCTACAATAGGGATCGGACTCCACACAGCAGTGTTGGTGTCCAGGAAACTATTGGTAGTTTCCATCATTTCGAGTCTTTTAATCTGTTTTTTCTCCATACTATTTTTGTTTAAGTAATAAATAATGGTTGCGATACTAGTTCACGCCAGTCTCAATTTTTGGACTTGTGAAAATTATTTTCCAATTACCGTTTCAGTGGCTGGGTGTTGCGATGCTAGAAGACCGGACGAGGTTGCAGACCGTGCGAAACATGTTGCAGGGTTTTCGGCGATTGTTGCAGCGTTTCCGGCCAATGATGCATTGATGCCGGAGGATGTTGCACGCATTCCGGGGGATGTTGCAAAGGTTCCGGTGGTTGTTGCAGTCACGCCGGATGACGTTGTAAGGGGTCCGGTAGGTGTTGCAGAGGAGAAAGAGGTTGTTGCACAGAAAAGATCACTTTCCTTCAAAGCTTTTTTACCCTTCACTCGATGGGGGTCTCATCCTAACTCACGATTCCTAACGAAACGTTAATGCACCTATTTTCTGGTGGCAAGATCAAGTTGGTGTGTATCTTCGTCAAGTATGAATGATGGATCGCCTAAACATCTTGTAATCCTGCTTTTATTTCTCATGATTGGCTGTAATGACGGTCCTTCGACCCATCCGGTTTTTCGGTACTACCCACCTGAAAGTGTCTTTGAAGATGGATATGTAAGCAAGTATTATGAACATTACTATCCTAACAGCAGTAGCAAAAAAGCAAGTACAAAAGTCACCTACTTTTTATACCAAAAAACCACCGATGACTCATTCGTCATTGAAAGCTACAATGCCGGATTTTGGTTGACGGGGAGGCATGTCTATCACGTGGACGAAACAAAGCTCTATTTGGATGCCTCGACGTCGATCTGGAGAATGGATACCACAAAGGTGCAGGTAGATCAGGGACTCATGTTGGACTGGGGTGTCGAGGCAATTGAGGGTGCTCCTTATCAGATCCGTGAGAAGCACGATACTTATTCATTTACTCAGCAGTTCCAGCAGACGGGATCGATGGATACATTGATCAACGACTTACCAGCAAAGGTCTTTACACAGACCGCACAGCGAAAGGTAGTGGTCGATGACACGACGACCTATGAATGGACCTCCAGGACCTATTTCGTAGAGGGTCTGGGCTATTACGCAGTCAGGGATACCCATCCCGAATACCGATGGGAAGTAGAGCTGGTGGAACAAATGCCGGTGTCGAAATTCAGGAAGTTGGCCAATCACGGCGAAAAGCGGGTGGCTTATATTGATCCGGAAGCGACTTTGGATCAAGGAGAGGGTTTCGAATTGTGCGGCCATGAGACATTCATCGCAGACTATTACAATTCCACCCCGGATGGGGATTACCTCTTTGGTAAGGCGGCGTTGGTAGATTCTGTACTCTCCAATTTGGATCGTGGAAAAATGATGAACCAGACAGGGATGCTTACCTTTCGGTTTGTGGTCAACTGTAATGGAGAGGCAGGTCGTTTCATCGCAGAAGGATATGACCTGAATTATCAGCCTTATGAGTTTCCGGAGGTTACTGTCTCTCACCTTTATGAGCAGCTAAGGCGCTTAAAGGAGTGGCAACCGGTGGTCATTCGAGAAGAACCTACGGACGCCTATTTCTATTTTACTTTTAAACTGAATAATGGAGAAATCACCGATATACTTCCTTAGTCTGCTGCTTTTGTGTGCCGTCTCCTGTAGCCAGCGCGAATGGTACAAGAAAGAGTTTACCGCCGAAGAGATGAAGCAGCTATCGCCCCAACTTCGGGGGGGAAGAGGGTATCATTATCAGGGTTCTGAACCCGAACAATTTCAATTGAAGGAGGCATTTTTGATGGATTCAACGGATGCTGACTTGTGGCGTGAATTTGGTACGGCACGGGTAAAGCGGGGAATCGCGGACGAGATGTACTACTACTATGGCGGTGCGGTAAAGCGAAAACCTGCGAAATGGGCCGGCTTTCGGGGCTATTTGTATCTCTACTTTTATCGGGATTATCAACGAGCTATTGAGGACTTTAACCTTGGCGACGAAGCCAACGGGCAGGTGGACTATTCGCAAGGCCAAAATCATGATTACATGCGTGGAATTTGCTACTATGGTCTCAAAGACTACGAAGAAGCGCTCAACTTTTTAAACCGATACATTACGCAGATTACAACGGATGAAGGTGCAGAGTGGGTAGATGTCTATGCCATCTTGTACAAAGGATTGTCATTGGCAAAACTGAATCGATTGGAGGAGGCGCTACAAGCATTTGATGCAGCTGAAAAGCTGTACCCGAACCTCTCAGACTTGTTTTTTCATCGGGCCCGCATTTCTTGCATGCAGAAAGACCACCAAAAAGCTTTGGAATACTTAGCGAAGGCCAGGAAATTTCATGAACAAGGCTATTATCACCAACGACCTTATGTAGAAGTCCTGGAGCAGGTCCATGTCCAGGACATCGATAAGTTGGAAAAGGAACTGAAAAAGCGCATGGTGAGCGAAGTGTAAGTAAATGTGTCTGGCGACCCGTTGCAGCCCTACGGGCAGATCCAGTGTGGTTTGTTTTTCGCCAAACAAAATATGGTGTTCCGACCAGGTGTTTCCATAAACTTTTCATCGAATTGCCACCAGCCTTTTGGGATTCGGTAATGGAAGGTTTTCTCAGGATTTTCTATTTTATTCTGTCTAATAAATCAGTTGATATATGGTATTTTGTCTAATGTATTTGCTGTATTGATATGTTTGAATCAAAAAAATACCTTTTCCGTTAATAGTATTCAAATTTGTACTTGTAATATTTTTTACACAGCAAATGGAAAATGATTATGGAAAAGACAGGTTATTACATTTACCCAACTGTTCCAGGCTCAATGGATGCATTTCGTTGGGATTCGAATGGGCGCATCATCAAGGATGTTGTGCTTAACAATGCAGAAGTAGATCGATTAGGGATTGCTGAAATGACGTTGAATGCGTCGAGCGTAGCGGCGATTTCTGCAGACGATAGTGAAAATACCATTCTTCAATATAAAAATCAGTATCAGTTAAGATTACATGGAATTGTAACCGGTAGAAGTACCCGGACCAGCCGCATCATGAGGTTGGCTCCCGGCACTTACACCCACCTTAGGTTTTATACCAAAGGCAAGATTTCGTATTTGTCCGATACCAGGGAAGAACGCGGTATTTATGGACTTGATTACGTTGATTTTGAATTTGAAACACCGCTTGTAGTAAAGGAGAATGAGGTTTCGGAGTTAGTGCTTCGATTCAACTTTGTCCCTTTCAAATCAAAAAGTTGGTTTGGTAAATTCAAGCAATTGAAACCCATTCAATGGCCCACCGCAAAATGGGCCTGAGTTACTGGACAAACCGACATAAATTAATGAACGACCCCGGCCGAGTTTGGCTGGGGTTTTTTTATACCTCCCCAAGTACCTGCATGGCCTCGAGGGTAGGACGATCGCTTCCGCCT
>CAZQDI010000156.1:0-9910 GCA_964591785.1 uncultured Roseivirgaceae bacterium | reverse complement strand
AAGGTTTGCAAATTGAGCCTCAAAATTTGGAAGCACTGCCGCTCGGGATGGAAAATCTGCTCCCAGTATCAATGACTTAGTGGCAAGTCCCGCCAGTTTCTGCTTCAGGTCTAACTTCAATAATTCGGTATAGCCGTAGACGTAGGTTTTCCGATCCGAAGTTAAAATATAATCAATCAGTTCCTGATGGCGGTTGGACTGATTGCTCATTCCTGCAGCCATGAAACCTGCGGTAACTGCCATCACGGAGTCATTGGCTGCTAACATTTGATTGTTGTATGGATTGTCAAATGTGATCTGTTCGACAGGAACATGAGGCATCATCACTTCACGAATGTTCGGCAATGCATCTACCAGAATCATTTTGTCAATGTTGTCCGGCAATGCTGCAGCCAGATCAATGGCCAACATTCCTCCCATGCTATGTCCGATCAATATGACTTGCCGCAACTTCTCATTTTTGATATAGGTGGCAATCTCAGCGACCAAAGTCTCGTACCACGGCAATTCGATTTTTGGTACACCCCCGAAGCCTGCATACGTGAATTGGTGAGTTTGATAGTTTCCCTCAAGCTGAATGATGGTATCATCCCATACTTCGCCAGGACAGGTAAATCCCGGCAGGAATACGATGGGATTGCCAGAGCCCTTTACTTTTACCTGATAGGCCTGACTTTGGCCAAGCGTAAGGTTGGTGAGCACTAGGAAAAAGGTGAAGTAATAAATTCGTTTCATTGCTAAGCTTTTTATTGCTTAGATACACTGCCTTAAATTTTGTAACATTCAACAGAAAAAATATTTCGGACGATTAAATTGAAAGTGCATCTTATCAGACAATAAACCGGTCATATGCCGGTTAATGCACTAAATGAAAAAGATAATCCAGGTACTTAGGCTAGTACTCATCTTCGCCGTTCTGACTGCACTCACCCAGGTGGGCGGACTCATCTACCTCCTCTACAAACCGATTGGGATAACAATCAACAAAAGACTCCATGGGGTACAAAGACACGCTCGAATTCTTGTATTTCTCGCGATGTACACCCTCATCAGCACCCTGCTTATACCATCGCTTGCTGCACACTTTGGCAGGACAGCTTTACCCATGTCTAGCTCCACTTTGAAACCGGCCTCCCACTTCACCTGGCTTATGAACAGACATTATGTAAAACCTGAACTCCTTGCTTTACTTGAAGATGTGGGGAACGACTTACCCGCAGAAATGTCCATGATCTACCTGGATGCATGTTTCCCATTTATTGACGGATTCCCCCTATTTGGTCACTTAAGTCATGACGACGGAGAAAAGGTAGACTTGGCATTTGTCTATTCTGACTCCAACGGAGACTACCTAAATGATGGGAAGTCTTTCTCAGGCTACGGAATAATAGAACCTCCAACTGAAAAAGAATTAGATCAACCCTTGATCTGTGAAAAGCAGGGCTTTTGGCAATATTCTATCCCAACAAAGTTGACCTGGTTTGAACGGTCAAAAAACTTTCAGTTTGACAATACGGCCAATAGACTGCTTTTGCAGAGACTTGCCACGGATGGCAGGACCGGAAAAATCTTCATCGAACCGCACTTACGTGATCGCCTGCATCTGCATAAGTGTGGTAAAGTTCGGTTTCACGGCTGTCATGCAGTTCGCCATGACGACCACATCCATTTACAGCTCTGACCGAATCACTTAACAAATTTTCATAAAACCTTTTGCAAGAAGCTTTCGTGTATTTACTTTGTAATTCAAAGTACTTTTAAAATGACAAAAGAAAAATACCTGGAAGACCTTAAGGACATCAAAGACTTGATGGATCGATCATCAAGATTCATCTCTTTAAGTGGGCTTTCCGGGGTCTTTGCCGGAGTTTTTGCCTTAATTGGCGCCTACCTGGCCTATGAGACTGTCTATCATCAGCAATCCTACGTTGATTACAGAAAAGCGGTCATTGACCTGCAAAGCGTTCTACAACTCATTGCAATAGCTGCTGCCGTCATTGTACTTTCTTTCACTTGCGGGATCTATTTCACGAAGAAAAAGGCTAAGGAGAAGCAGCAACAATTGTGGGATCGAAGTACCAAATTGCTGCTTTCAAGCTTTCTGATCCCTCTCGTCACAGGGGGTATTTTATGCCTGATGTTACTGATCAAAGGATACATTGGCTTTGTTGCCCCTTTCACGCTGATTTTCTATGGACTGGCTTTGGTCAATGCCAGCAAGTACACGTTGTCACAAGTGAAGAGTCTGGGCATTTTGGAGATCATCCTTGGTTTGGTTGCCACGCATTACATTGGGTATGGACTCATCTTTTGGGCTATTGGATTTGGTTTACTCCACATTGTCTATGGATTGCTGATCCAGAAACAAGATGCTTAACCAAAACATGGAGACCGGTTCACAAATAAAATGTACAATGCATCAATATGAAATCGAAATTGACTGATCAAAGAGCATGAAAGATATCCTTAAGGATTTAAATAAAGCGTTTGAAAACAAGACCCGATTAGGAATCATGTCAGTCTTGGTAGTCAATGAACGAATGGACTTCAACTCCCTAAAGAGCTTATTGGGTGTTGCGGATGGAAACCTAGCAAGTCACCTGAAGTCCCTGGAAAAAAGTGAGTATGTAATGATGAAAAAAGAATTTTTAAACCGTAAACCCAATACTAGTTACCAGGCTACAACGGCCGGTATTACCGCCTTTAAGAAGCACATCCAGGCCATTGAAAGCCTATTGAAATAATATTTTTTTAACCAATTACTTTGTAATTCAAAGTACTTTTAAAATAAATAAAAAATGCAAAAAGAGAGTCCCATTGAAAAAGTAAGTGCATGGATCAAAAACTCGATCATGTTGAAATTGATTACAATCACCATCCTGATGCTGTTGTTGCTGATTCCCGCATCGATGATTAAGGGAATCATCAATGAAAGGCAGGTACTTAATGATGAAGCCACTTATGAAGTGAGCTCCAAGTGGGCGGAAAGACAAGTGATCACCGGCCCCGTTCTCACCATTCCAATTGTTTATCAATATCGAAGCGAAGAGGATAAAATACTGGAGGAAACACGGTATTGGCATACGTTACCCCAAAACCTGGAAATCAATGGAACCGTGGACCCTGAGCACTTGAAAAGAGGCATCTATGAGGTGGTGGTTTATGCAAGCAAACTGGATTTCAACGGCAGCTTTCAGCTCGAAACACCTGACGAATTGAACATCAAGGAAATACTATACGACCGTGCCTTTTTAACGCTGGGAGTTTCTGATTTAAGAGGTATCAAGGACGCAATTAAGATCAATTGGAACGGTCATGTGCTTGATGTCAAACCCGGTACGAAGATTCCTGAGCTCATTCGGACTGGAGTCACCGTTCAATTGCCTGACTTACCCACTAACTCCGAATCATTGACCACATTTAATTTCAATCTCGGTCTGCAAGGCAGTCAAAACCTTTCATTTGTGCCTGTCGGGAATGAGACTCATGTCCAACTTCATTCGAGCTGGAATTCACCAAGTTTTAATGGTAATTTTCTGCCTGACGATCGTTCGATCACTGAGGAAGGTTTTAGCGCTACCTGGAAGGTTCTGCAGTTAAACCGAAACTATCCACAAACATGGGTAGGCAGCCTGAATGATGCGATCTCTCCATTTTCCTCCTCTGCTTTTGGTGTCGATCTGATCCTGCCTTTGGATGACTATCAAAAATCCATGCGATCGGCCAAATATTCCATCATGACCATCTCGCTTACCTTCCTGATCTTCTTCCTGGTGGAAATCTTAAATCAGCGAAAAATTCATCCCTTCCAGTATGCATTGGTTGGGTTGGCCCTTTGCCTGTTTTATGTTTTACTGGTTTCGATTACCGAACACACCAATTTCAATTTTGCATATGGAATTTCCACCATCGCGATTGTGACAATGATCTCGTTGTATTCACTGAGTGTTTTTAAGATGAGCAGGCTTACTTACCTTCTCGTTTTCACCCTTATTGGAATTTACGGGTTCCTGTTTGTGACGCTACAACTTGCCGATTATGCGTTGCTATTGGGTAGTCTCGGGCTTACCGTGATGCTGGGACTAACGATGTACTTCACCAGAAAAATCAACTGGTATCAATTAACTATTGACGTCAAGTAAACCAGACAAGGAGCCACCGTAGTGGCTCCTTGCTCAAAACTTACAAATTGCCAATGGAGCGCTTTTTTCGAAGTTTAATGAATGCAATAACAGGATTGCGCATTGCCTTTAGAAGTGAACGCAATCTTAACATACAAGCAGGGTTCGCTTTGGTAACCGTCCTAACTGGTTTTGCGGCCCAACTGAAACCGAAAGAATGGATCATGACATTATTTTGTATTGGATCTGTCTTATCACTCGAACTGGTCAATACGGCAATCGAGGAACTTTGCAATCTGGTAGACTCCAATCACAATCGTGCCATTGGCAAGATAAAGGACATTAGTGCCGGTGCAGTCCTGGCTACGGCACTGTTTTCTACCTTGATTGGAGCCATCATTTTCACACCTTATTTCTTGAACTTTTTAAAATCAATTGAATGGATAAATTTTTAAACTACATCCCCGCTGCACTTTTCTTTGTTTTCGTAATCTGGATGATGGTTTTAGCAGATCTTGATAAAACCAATCTCATCATCGACGTGGGTCACTCTGTACCTGCGGGTGATAAAATTGGTCATTTTATCTTGTTCGGGATGCTTGCACTCTTGCTAAATATGGCGTTGCAATTCAGGCAAATTGACCTAAGATCACGAACATTCCATTTAGGTTCAGTTCTTGTGTTTGCATTCGCATGCCTGGAAGAGTTCTCGCAACTGGCATTCAGTACCCGCACTTTTGATCTCATAGACATGCTTTTTGATCTGTTCGGCATCGGGGTTTTATCCTCGGTTGCCTTTAGAAAATTCTTGGTAAAAAAGCTTCGGGTTTTCGTTAATTACCTGGATAAAAAATTGCTAAAAGAATCGGAATCTCCCAAAGGATAGCGTTTCGGAATCGCATGTCCATTCCTTCGGGATTGCTCATGATATTCAAATAGCAGAATAATGAGTCGCTTCGAAACTCCAATTCGCATTATCTTACTTGTTTCATTTAACTGAAAAGACCATCGAATGAAATCATTGCTATCATTCTGCTTCCTACTTTGCCTCTCGGGTTCATTCGCTCAATACACTAGTTATGTGGTACCTCATGATAACGACACCATTTATGGTGAGATCAAAAGTAAAAACGGCTATGGAGGGACCTTTTACAGGTTGACCTACAAGGATGATCAGGGGAAAAAGATCAAGAAGCAATTCAGTCCAAATGAGATTGCTTCGATGCGGCAAGGACATACCTTCTTTACGGCAAAATGGATCGATCAAAACGAAGAAAGTAGTCTCTTCAATGAAGCTTTAAAGCGGAAGGTAAAAGATTTTTATGTTTGGAGAATTGAATTCACTTCTGTCGGAATGTCCATGCCCACCGGATTTGGGGGCTCCGTCACCACCAGCAATTCAAGCTTTTCTTACTATCTCGAAGCACCTGACTCACAGGTATTTGTGGAAGAAATTCCAACGAGCAGAAAGGCTCAAATAGAGTTTTTCCAATCGAAAGGTTGTCCTGCTGTAGTTAAGGCGCTGGAGAATAAAGAAATTGACCCCAAGAACCCCTACAAATCGGTAGAGCTATTTGCTGACAAGTGCTATTCCAGGGACTAGTAACTCCAGAGCTTCAGTCCCAGGAAACCATAAGACCATAAAAACCCGCAAATAATGGTTAGCGAAATTGATAAAATCAACTGATACCAACCAGTCCTGACTCTTAGTGAGGTATTTCTTAACCTGAAAAAAGAGAGGACAGTAAAAAAGGGCAACGCCAGTGAGCCTAAATAAACCAGGAGCGTATCAAAGGAAAACACCCCACTCTTAAATGGATCCGACATGGCGCCAGAAAATCCTACAAGCATCACAAGATAGCTAAGACTAGCAAGCCATATAACCGCAAACCGAAGAATGGGTTTTTCTTTTCGAATAAGCCTTATGAAAATTTTAAGAAGAGAAAATATCATAAATATCCACGGCATGAGTAACGCCAGGAAAATGGTCAGGCTTGAGAACAGCCTCCAGCTCCAAGACTCTCTCTCTGTGTAGCTTTCGTTGATCCATAAGGCTTGATTATCATTTTCAGAACTTAATAATGCTACCGAAGGAGTTTCCTCCTTCCCTTTGTAGAAGAGGTTGTCGCCTGCGTAGCGAAGCGTGTATTTTTGTTTCCCCAAGATGCTTTTAACCAGAACAGAATCTCCCCGAAATTCGAGAAGAAGGCCGGCCAGCATTTTATCAGAAAAGCTAAACAGCTCCCGCTTAGAGTTCTTGAAACCATAAAATCCGGAATACTTCATTTTCATATCTGAAGGGATTGAATGCTCCTGCCGGACAATCTCCTTTTGTTCGCCAATCAATTGATCTAAAATGAGGTCGACAATCTCGGTTGCGTTGCCTAATCGATTGATCGAAACTGCCACTCCAATGTCCGCTTCTCTTGAATAAACATATCGAGACATGAATCCATCGATGCCACCATCGTGCCCATAAAATAGTGCACCGTTCTTCCAAATTGAGAAGTTCCCGAGTCCATACCCTCCCTTCAATCCCATCTTAGCAGCCAAGGTTGTTTGAGAATTTTCGATACGATCAAAAATTGCTTTTGTAAAAAGGAGTGAATCGATTGTGGCTCCGTCTCGATTGAGCATGAACTGAAGAAAGTTACTCATCTCCCTTGCGTTGGAGCAAAAGCCACCCGCAGGTCCTCCCTCGATGGACCTAAAATCCATGGGTTGATGCTTTCCTCCATTAAAGGTATATCCCTGGGCTACTTTACGTGCAGCAGGTTGTTTGAAATAATAGCCAGATTGCGTCATCGATAAGGGGACAAGTATATGTTGCCGGATGTACTCAGAATAACGCATTCCCGAAATCTCTTCGATCAACTGGCCAGCCATTATGTACCCTGGATTGCAATAAGCTTTAATGGAACCTGGCTTCCATCTTGACACCAACGAATTGGCATGAGCATACACCATTTTTTCAGCAAAAGGTTCGATGCTGTCAATTCGATTATACATTGCTTTGGGTCTAAAGTCCTCAAAACCTGTGGTATGCTCAAGTAAGTGTGCCACTCGAACAGGATTGGTAGTCTCCCATTGATTCCTGAAGGGCAAATCCCCGACTATCTCCGAAAGGGGTGTATTCAAGTCATAATCGGAGTTAAAAAGAACGTGTAGGACTCCCAACGCGGTAATCGATTTGGAAATAGATCCTAACCGAAAAAGATGATGCTCATCTACCGGTTCCCTGGTACTCAAGTCAGCATACCCGATGCCACCCTGAAACAAAACAGAATCGCTCGTGACAATGGAAACCATCGCACCAGGGATATGTTTTTCTTGAAGGTGTTGCTCTAGCAACTGAATCAGTGAATCCTGTGATTGAATTTGCGACCACAATGTCACTTGCATCATGAAAAATGCAAGGTAAAAGGTCAAACGTGCGGTAAGGTTCCTTTTGAAAGAGGAGGTCATCATGATTTTTCTAGTATCTAAATTAGGTGCAAGGTTTCGATTCCATACGCTCTTCAATGAACCTTAACTGGATAGCTCGGTGATGGTCGTGCACCGCTGAAAGTTACATACTTGAAGAGGGTTTCACATTTCATTAACAGTAATTCCATTGGAGGCTTGCTAAATTTCATAGGAACACCCAAAGATTCAATCCATCATGAAAAGTAAAATTAGTAGCATGCAAACGTTCAGCTTATTTTTTCTGATCGTCATAGGGCTATCTTCCTGCACGCCTTCTGCAGATTCCGGAACCTACATGGTAGTATTGAGAACAGATGAAAATGGAAATGCCTTACTGGGCAGCAAAGAGGAACTCATTGAACAGGTTCGAGCAGGTGCTGATATCAAAGTGGGCTGGGGCGCGAAAGGCAAGACCCGAAGTATCGAACATCTTTCCGAACCCATTTGGATTGCCATAAGGAATGAAGAAGAGATCAGTGTACTACTAGATCCCCATTACGTGACGACTTCTGACAGTAGCCAAATCAATCAGGAATGGCGTGTCACGATGTCCACAACAGGAGAGTTTGATGCGGTCTGGTACGACAAGTTTACGGGTAGAGTAGTTCGGCATGTTCCTCAGCGTCACCCCATGGTCTGGTATGCCAAAGCAGGATCCACCTATGACAAACCTTTGTATCTGGAGCATTGATGCAAGTGATTTGCCCTCATATTTTCGATTCAACTGGTCTTTTGGCCTCAAAATTGTATTTGTCGAAGGTATGAAAGCACTACTTGCATTATTACCACTCATATTGATCGGCTGCCTCCCAAATCGGCTCGTCCCTCACGATTTCTCTATTGAAAAAAACAACCTGGAAGCCTTTGTTGAAGTAGACTCAATCACGGTGTCATTGGTCAATTTGGAAATCAAAAATGATCACTTCGTTTTCGGTTTGGGTATCCAAAATAATGCGGCGTATCCTGTTTTTATTGATATCACAAAAATTTTAAAGTTCGCATCTTTCAAGTCCTTTGAGGGGGATACCGAAACCTACTTTCCTGAAATCATTTCCGCAATGTCACCGACCCAAGTGAATCAGTTCTTCGAAACCAAACAGAAAAACGCACAAGCTGCTGCAGCCTTTCTCTTTTTGCTTGGCGCTGCTGTGAGCACCTACGATGCAGTGAAGGATGCCAAGGATCATTCAAAAGAGTATTGGACTGAAGAGGACGAACAAAAATCAGTAAAGAGAGATGCTATCGCAGCTTCCACGCTACTTGCCACTGATCTCTTGACAGAAGTGGCTTATGCAAGCGAGGCAAAAGCGACGACAGAGCTCAGGTATTTACCTGATGAATTATTCGATCGAAAAGTCATCTATCCAGGAGAGGAGTATTTCGGAAAACTCATCTTTCGGAAGGTGGCCGAACTTCAGCGATATCATCGGATCAATTTTCCCCTGGAAGGCAGCCAATTGAAATTTGATTTTAGAAGAGCTACCCCCAGAGAGAAACAATTTCTACAGGAAAATGGCTTTTGATTCGCTACGTCGATTGCTCAAGAAAATAATTCAATAGCATTTAGAGATATCTTCGCTCTTGGATTAAACTAGCAATCCAGCTCATGAATGGCCTTGCAATAATTTCCTTTGTCTCAGGTAGTCTGTTTCTCTTGCTCGGACTCTTTATGCTCCTTGAAGGATTAAGAAAAAGAAAGGCGTTTACCTGGTTGGGAATCTTCTTTGTCGTTTTTGGGATCAATTTTTTTGATGGAGCACTTTTATTTATGGGTTTCTATCGCAAGCAGCTCCACCTGATGCTTTGGGAGGACCCAATGATCCTATTGCATGGACCTTTAATCTACTTTTTTGCCAAAGGCGTACGGACCAGTAACCACTGGCAGACATCTTACCTGATTCACCTAATTCCATTTTTAGTCGCTTTTGCAGGAGTGGTCTATTTTCATCAAATTGCAAGCGACACGACCAAAATACAAGTGCTTGAACGGATCAGCCAAGTACAGCTAGACTATCATAGCATGGTCGGCTTCCTACCAATTTTCTTGTATTTGTTGGCCTATGTGCTTGTATCCAAAAGACTGCTAAAAAGAGGGCATTTAGACTTAAAAAACTACTATTCGCACCCTGAAATTGACTGGTCATTGGATGCAGTCAACCTTTTGTTGGTACTGGTATTACTTTCTATTGCCAGTACGCTGGCGCGACTCATACCCATGGAAATCTTGCAGTTAGCCATGCTGCTCCTGGTCATTTTTGCATCTATATTCTTAATTGCACGATTATATTCCAAAGGGTTAAAACAGCCTGTTTTTACGCAGGTAC
>CAZQDI010000155.1:0-9977 GCA_964591785.1 uncultured Roseivirgaceae bacterium | reverse complement strand
GGCATGCTCGAACCTACGAGTGAGGAAGTCATTACTGGCAATATTGAGGTCAGAGAGGTCTTTAAGATTTCGAAAATTGGAACGGTTGCCGGTTGCTATGTGACAGATGGTATTGTGAAACGATCCAACCAGGTTCGTTTGGTTCGAGAAGGCATAGTAGTTTATACTGGTGAAATCAATCAACTGAAAAGATTCAAGGATGATGTGACGGAGGTGAAAAATGGCTATGAATGTGGTATTAGCATCAAGAACTTCAATGACATTAAAGTAGGTGACGTAATAGAAGGCTTTGAAATTAAGGAAGTAAAAAGAACCTTATAATTGAAAAGTAAAGAACAAAAAAAAGGCTCCCTAGGGAGCCTTTTTTTTGTTCTCTTCGCTTAGCTCCATTTAATGGTACAACCAATGGCTCTTTTTTCGGTTACACTTGGTTTCTTCCCCTCAAGCAGTGCATTTATTGCGTCTTCAACATAAGTTTCTGAAACATCAGAGGGACTATTAGGACTGTTGTCAATCGCTCCAATGAACTCCACCTTTAGCTTTCCGGAGGCTTCCTTGTTCAACACGTAAACGTGAGGCGTTTTAGTGGCTCCGAAAGCCTTAGCAACTTCTTGACTGTCGTCTCGAAGGTATGGAAAGGAGTAACCTTTGTCAGCTGCCCTTTTCTTCATTTCTTCCATTGAATCTCCCGGCTGTTGCTCTAGGTCATTTGGATTGATTGCGATCACGGGAAATCCCTTTGCAGCGTAATCCTTATCAAGTGCAACGATTCTTGATTCATAAGCTTTTGCATAGGGGCACGTATTGCACGTAAAGACGACCACGAAGCCTTTTGCATCGCTGTAATCAGACATACGTACCATTTTGCCATCAATATTTGGTAACTCAAAGTCCGTTGCATAATCACCAATGCCATAACCGGGTGCTGGCCTCGAGGCATTAATAAAAAGGACTGCAACCACAGCCAGTATTCCAATTAATAGAGTAAATGTTTTTTTCATAGTTCTTGACATGGTTTAGTTAAGATATTTGTTGACAGTTTTCTCCAATTCCTCTTTTTCAAATGCTTTTTCATGAAAATATTTTTTTCCCAGATCAGTTACGAAGAGAGTGGCAGGAATGGCACCAGACCAATCATTACTTACCATCGGCATGTAGGTATCCGGATCTTTCTCATCAAGAAATAGCACCTCGGGTTTTAGTTCTTTCTCAGAAACAAATTTTTTGACTCGTTCGAGTTGGTTCTTAAAGTCAAGGCTGACTAAATAGACTTTTACATCTTCATTTGCTGCATCGATTTCCTCAAAATAGGGAAGCTCTTTTATGCATGGAGCGCACCAGGTGGCCCAAAAATTGAAAACTGTAAGTGGAGAATCAGTATAGAGCATTTTGGACTGTAATTCTTTGAAGCTTATGATCTCGACGTCTTGTGCGATGGATGATCCCGTGAGAACAACAAAAAGGAAGAGGACTAATGCAATTTTTTTCACGATCTTATGTTAACGATTTTGAACCATTAAAGTTATGATAAAAATCTGGTGCATGTTTGATCTTTAAAATATAATTATTCTAAGATCAAATAGATGAATACCTTCTGCTTTCCGATTCCTCTTAACATTTGCGTAATCTCTCTTTTTGAGTGATAGAGGAGGTTATTCTTATCAAAATTCGAGCTGGTGCTGAATAAAGCTAATTGATTTTGCGCAACCGTAATTGGATCCAATTTAGTCCCTCATTCTTGGAAAGAATTAGTTATCCACAAAAACACTCGGTTATCCACACTCATGGAAAAATGCTTCATAAATATCAGAAAATCAAATACTTACATGGAATGCGAATTTTTTAGGATATGTGGATAAGTGAAATCAATTTTCTTTTAACCCCCTGAATCACAGCTCTTTAACTGAGTTTGCTTATTCTGCAGATTGACGGATTAGTTTATTTCGATATGCATTGAATATTCGAGATTTTGAGATGAAACCAATGTACTTTCCATCGTCGATAACGGGAAGGTTCCAGGCCTGTGTTACCTCAAATTTATTCATGACCGATTGCATTTTTTCTTGAGTGCTGACACTTGCAGGCGGCTTGTGCATGATGGTGCGTATGATAATATTCTGTCTTGATTCTGCATCAAACATCATCTGCCTGACATCATCTAATGTCACAATACCTTCCAGCTCTATTTCCTCGTTCACGACCGGGAAAATATTTCGCTTGCTTTGCTTCACCAAATTCACTAAATCTTCCAATGTTGCATCAGGGTCAATGGTTAGTAGGTCTTTTTCGATGATCTTCTTAAGGTCGATCAAACTCAGAACAATCCGATCCTTGTCATAGGGTATAAAGTCACCAGTCTCAATAAGTCCTTTGGTATAAATGCTGTGTTTCTCAAAGTAGGAGATGGTGCTGTACGAAATCGCCGAGACCAGCATGAGCGGAACAAATAGTACGTACCCACTGGTAATTTCTGCGATGAGAAATATGGCAGTGAGTGGAGCGTGAAGAACGCCACTCATTACCCCGCACATTCCGACCAGAGTGAAATTACTTGTACTGAGCTTTGTGTTGAATAGCTCGTTGAGCGAAGAGCTGTAGGCATACCCCGTCAATCCGCCCATGAACAATGACGGAGCAAAAATTCCTCCACTCCCCCCAGCTCCGATCGTCAGGGCCGTTGCGATTGGTTTCACCAGAAGAATCAAAATTATGAAAATGATGATAGAGACCTCATGATCAGAAAACCAGTACAAAAAACTGTGGTTGAAAACATCCTCAGAAGTACCTTCCAATAAGCTTTTGATGGTATCATAACCTTCCCCGTAGATCGGCGGGAATGTCAATATGATCAATGCAAGAGAAATGCCCCCTACAAACGCCCGACCAAAATCATTTTTAAGGCGTTGGATCGATCCCTCAAACAAGTACATGGTTCGGGTAAAGTAAAGTGAAATCATTCCGCATAATGCGGCAAACAATAGGTAATAGCCCGCTTCACTGGCTTCAAAGGGATCGGTCAATTTGAAACTGAAAAGAATATCATCTCCTAAAAGAACTAGTGATACCAATTGTCCACAAACTGAAGCAAGAAGTAGCGGGATGAATCTGCTGATTACTACCTCAGTTAGGATTACTTCCATTGCGAAGATCACGCCGGTCACCGGCGAATTAAAGATGGCAGAGATGGCACCGGCGGCTCCACACCCTAACAGCAATGTTCTTCTTTTGTAGTTCATGTGAAAAAGCCTTGCCATGTTCGATCCGATTGCTGAACCAGTCACAACGATGGGAGCTTCAAGACCGACGGACCCTCCAAAACCCACCGTTACTGCGCTCGTCACCATTCTGGAGTACATTCTAGTTTTTCGAATGACACTAGAGTTTTTCGAAATTGCATAAAGAATCTGCGTGATCCCATGACCTAATCGTTCTTTGAATAGGAACTTAGATATAATCACCGTCAGTGTGATGCCAATTAATGGATAAACCAGGTAGAGGTAGTTGATTCCAAATAGGTCTAATCCAATTTCCAGGTATTCGATGAGTGCGTGTACTGCACTTTTTAGCGTCACTGCCGCAAGGCCTGAGCAGATACCGATTAACCCGGCAGAAATAAGCAGAAAGTTGTTGTCACTGATGTGCTTGAGGCGCCAAATCAGTAGCTTGAGAATCCAGGAATTTATTTGTGATTTACCTTCAGCCATGCGAGACCCTTACTGGCCTATTAAACGACAAGTGCATCTTTTTTGAGAAGCGCCTCTTCTATAAACTTAAAAGTCGAAAGCACCTCAGGTTTTCCATCAACAACGGCCACATCATGCTCGAAATGTGCCGATGGTTTTTTGTCCGCTGTGACGATGGTCCATCCATCGTTTAGCTGAATGACTCTTCTGGTACCCATGTTGATCATGGGTTCTATTGCGACTACTAAACCGTTACTTATTTTGCTTCCCCTGCCTCTTTTACCAAAGTTGGGGACTTCGGGAGATTCATGCATTTTTCTGCCGAGACCGTGACCGACAAGCTCGCGTACTACACCGTACCCGTGTTTTTCAGCATGAGATTGTATCGCAAAACTCACATCACCGATCCTATTCCCTGCAATCATCTGAGAGATTCCAATGTCAAGGCTTTCCTTCGTGACCCTCAGTAATTGCTTTAGGTCTTCTGAGATTTCACCGACAGCAAACGTGTAGGCATGATCTCCATAGAAGTCGTTTTTCAGCACTCCAATATCAACACCCACAATGTCCCCTTCTTCTAAGGGTCGATCGGTCGGAATACCATGAACCACTTGCTCATTGACTGAGGTGATGATTGAATTTGGATAATCATATAGTCCTAGAAAACCTGGTACGGCACCATGATCTCGGATAAATTCATCCGCCTTTTTATCCAGGTCTAATGGTGTTATACCCGGCTCAATCAATTCGCCCATCAAGCCCAGCGTTTTAGAAACAAGCTGAGCACTTTCGCGCATCAATTCGATTTCCTCTGGTGATTTGTAAATAATCATGAAGCGCAAAGTTACACAAACAAAAAACCCTGACTCCAAGAATTGGAATCAGGGTTAAATTATTGATCTATATTCTGTCTTACGACTTTTTGGTCACTCCTTCCAAGACTTCCTTAATCGGAACTCGTTGGCCATCTCGATACGAAACGATCCATGCTTCCTTCACCCCCATCGAACGTAGGTGCTTCTTGAATGTATCTGCTTCCCAGTAATCTCTGAAGACGCCAAGGGTAAACTTTTGGAGACCGTCGGCTTCTTCAGCACTGAAGTTCGGAGAGTTGTCGTATTTCTTTAAGTCTTTTTGCTTGAAAGCTCCAAGCTGGACTTTGAATACAATCCCTCGATTCTCATCAATGCTTCCTCCGGTATTGCTCGAAGCAACATTTTGTGGTTTCGCCTGGCTTTTTGCCCTTGCAAGTTCATTTCGAAGGTCACCAACCTGCTGCTGATACGTGACGATTTGCTCGTCTTTTTCAGCAAGACGATCATCTACGTTGCTCAACTCAGTCTTTAAACTAGTCACTTGGCCTTTAAGGGACTTGTTTTCGTCCAGCAATTGCTTGTATTGCTCTGGAGTAAGCTTTTTAATTCGCTTTTTCCACTCCTTCGCCTCTTTCTTGTCCATCTGGGCAGACGCCTCAAATGCAACCCCTAAGCAAAGTACAATTGCAAGTAGTGAGATTGTTCTTTTCATATGCAAATAGCTATTTATTCTTGTTTTATGTTACTAAAGTACAAAAAAACCTTAAGATTGAACTAATTTTTACCTTTTTAACGAGCCAATCATATCTTCCGGTTTCACCCATTCAGAAAATTGTTGATCCGTAACAAGTCCCAGCTCAATGGCGGCTTTTCGTAGAGTAGTTCCTTCCTTGTGAGCTTTTTTGGCAATCTTTGCTGCATTCTCGTACCCAATGTGCGTATTCAATGCGGTCACCAGCATCAGAGAATTCTCCAGTTTTTCTTTGATCACTGCCTGGTTAGGCTCGATACCAATGGCACAATTGTCATTGAAGGATTCACAGGCATCCCCAAGTAGTCGGGCTGAATTGAGCAAATTGAAGATCATCATCGGCTTAAACACATTCAGCTCAAAGTGCCCCGTCATTCCACCAGTACTCACAGCAACATCATTTCCAATGACTTGCGCACAAACCATGGTCAGGGCTTCGCACTGGGTTGGATTCACTTTTCCTGGCATGATAGACGAACCAGGTTCATTTTCAGGGATCAGAATTTCACCAATCCCACTTCGGGGGCCTGAACAAAGCATGCGAATGTCGTTTCCGATTTTCATCAAACTCACCGCCAATTGTTTTAGGGCTCCATGCGACTCCACGATGGCATCATGAGCAGCCAGGGCTTCAAATTTATTCTCTGCAGACTTCATGGGCATTCCTGAATAGTGGGCAATCTTCGATGCAACCAGTTTGGCGTATCCTGCAGGTGTATTAAGACCGGTTCCAACCGCTGTACCCCCTAGTGCAAGTTCAGAAAGATGCTCGAGCGTGTTTTGCAAGGCTTTGAGCCCATGGTCTAGCTGGGAGACGTAGCCCGAAAACTCCTGACCCAGGCTCAAAGGAGTAGCATCCATAAAGTGCGTACGCCCAATCTTCACGACGTTGCCAAAAGCTTCGGATTTTTTGTGGAGTGTTTCTCGGAGTTTAGTCACCTTCGGAATGGTGTTTTCAACAATCATCTTATAGCCAGCAATGTGCATTGCCGTAGGAAACGTATCATTGGAGCTTTGACTCTTATTGACATCATCGTTGGGATGGATTGCCTTCTTGTCATCAGAAAGGGCTCCTCCATTGAGTACATGCGCTCGGTTAGCGATTACCTCATTGGAGTTCATATTGGACTGGGTTCCTGATCCCGTTTGCCAAACGACCAGCGGAAACTGATCATCCAGATGACCTTCCAGTATTTCGTCACAAACCTTTCCGATCAATGCTGCTTTTTCTGCTGCTAATACGCCCAGTTCCTTGTTGGTTTCAGCAGCAGATTTCTTTAGGATGGCAAATGCACGAATGACTTCTATCGGCATCTGGTTTTTTTCGCCCCCTATCTTAAAGTTGTTTCTGGATCGCTGGGTCTGTGCTCCCCAGTACTTATCTGCGGGGACTTGCACCTCGCCCATGGTATCATGTTCTATTCGGTATTCCATCGGTTGATTGACTTTAATTCATCTACAAAGCTAACACCAAACATCCCGTTAAAATTTCAGTTTATAGATGGATTTTGCTTCATTGAAAAATGAACACTACATTTGTTTAGAATTATTCTAAATAAGGAAATTGGCCGCTAGAGTATTACTTGCAGACTTTCAATATTTGACCAGAAAAGGTATCTCGAACCTGATCAAAGCGATTCCTGGATTGGACCTAGTGGTTGAATTGGATAACGCAATGGCGTTGGAATCTGCCTTGATGCAGGTCGAGCCGGAGCTTGCCATTGTGGATCTGCATGGTCACGAAGATGCTCTGCTGCCACAAATCGAGCGAGTCAAGTCATCCACCAAAACTTCTTTTTTGGTGATTTCAAATACACAAAATAGAGACTCGATACAGCGGCTACTTGGCGCGGGTGTTAAGGGAATTTTGACGAAGAACTGTAGTGAAGAAGAAATCACGAACGGGCTCATTGCTGTGTCAAAAGGAAGCAGATTTTTCTGCAACACCATTTTGGAGATGGTGGTGCAGGGGGAGACCGATGAGTTGGATTGTGAACCGACTAACTTAACTAAAAGAGAGTTCGAGGTATTGGAGTTGATTGCGAGGGGAAAATCCACAGCGCAAATTGCTGATACATTATGTCTCAGTGTTCACACCATCAACTCCCATCGAAAAAATATCTTAAAAAAGATGAATCTAAATTCTCCTGCTGAGTTGATCGTCCATGCATTGGAAACCGGCTTGGTCAAACCGTAGCTCACTTCCCACATTGATCGCAACCGTTTGTTTTCTTTTTCGATCCGGAGAATGACCTAACAAGAACATAGACGCTTGTGAAAAAGAGTAATCCGACAGCGGTTAATTGGATCATGATAATAGCTGAAAAGCAATTAAGGAACTAACATATGCCAGGACTGTCATGTAGCCCAGCTGTACCAACGGCCATTTCCAACTTTTAGTTTCTCGCTTGGTGATGGCCAAGGTGCTCATGCACTGCATAGCAAATGCATAAAAAATCATCAAGGAGAGGCCCGTGGCAAATCCGTACCTTCGTTCACCTGTTTCGGAATTGATTTCAGCATTCATCTTACTGAGTAAGGAAGCCTCATCCTCTTCGGACTCTATGCTATAGATCGTTGCCATGGTTCCGACAAAAACCTCCCTGGCAGCAAAAGAGGTAATCAAGGCAATCCCAATCTTCCAGTCGTATCCTAGCGGAGCGATGACTGGCTCCATTTGCTTCCCCATGATGCCAATAAAAGATGATTCAAGCTCGGTTTGTGGAAGGAGCTCCTCAGAGTTACTTTTTCCGAACGAATTGGGACCATAAGATCCAAGTACCCATAAAATGATGGAGATCGAAAGAATGATCTTACCAGCACCCCAGACAAAAGCCTTACTTTTCTCATAGACATTGAAGAGCGTATTTTTTAGTCTCGGAAGTTGATATCGTGGCATCTCCATGATAAGAAAACTCTGCGATTTAGTGGCCAATATCATCTTGAATAGCATCGCAAAGGCCAAAGCTCCCACAACCCCTAGCAAGTACATTCCCAACAATACCAATCCCTGGAGATTAACGAATCCCAGTACCTGCTGATCTGGGACAGTCAATGCAATCAGCAATATATAAACTGGCAGTCTGGCAGAACAACTCATGAGTGGAGTCACCAAGATGGTGATCAATCGCTCTTTTGGCTGATCTATTGATCGGCTGGACATGATGGCTGGTATGGCACATGCTACTCCTGAAATCAGTGGCACCACGCTTTTGCCATGCAAACCGAATGGGCGCATGATTCTATCCATTAAAAAGACCACCCTTGTCATGTAGCCGGTTTCTTCGAGTATGGTGAGAAATAGAAAGAGCAATGCGATTTGAGGGATGAAAATCACCACCCCTCCAATACCTGGAATGATTCCCTCCGTGATTAATGAGCTGAGAGGTCCTTCCGGTAGTGCCTTGGAGATGAAGGAGCTTGAACTCACAAAAAATAAATCGATGAGGTCCATCGGGACGTTGGCAAACTCATAAATGAACTGGAAGATGATGAATAAGACGCCAATAAAAATGGCGTATCCCCAGATCCGATGAATGAAGATCTTGTCAAGTTTCTGAGTGAGGCTGCCAGCGTTCTTTTTTACCTCACCTACTGCAAACTTCAGCAGTTTTTCAATTTTTTGGTACCTGGCGGTAGTTTCATCGGCGTAGTCCATTTCGCTCTCACTTGCATGAAATGGTTGCCAGGTTTCAGGCGTTTGGTACTCATGTATTGCAGATTTTAGTAGGTCTACAGAGCCACCCTTTGCATTCAAAGAGACCACAGGGATACCACCCAACAGCGAGCTCAACTTGTCGGTTGCTATGGAAAATTGATCTTTTTCGGCGAGGTCAATTCGATTCAAGACCAAAATCACTGGCAACTTCAGGTCATAAACCTGTGAAAAAAGTAATAGATTTCTTTGGAGGTTGATGGCATCTACAATGACGACCACTAAATCAGGTGGATTCTCATCAGTCAGATAATCATAGACTACCTGCTCATCTTCTGTTTTTGGATGGATGCTGTAGGTACCTGGCAGGTCAACGATTTCGATGGTCTCTTCAGCTAATTGAAGATTGCCATACTTTTTATCAACAGTCACGCCGGGATAGTTGCCAACTTTTTGGTTAAGGCCAGTTAGGAGGTTAAAAATGGTACTCTTTCCTACGTTCGGGTTTCCAACAAGTGCAATTCTTCTTCCCAATTCCTTTACTTTTCCTGGATGGTGATTAGTTCTGCTTCACTTAATCGTAGCATGATCAATTGTCCATCTACCTGGACCATCAGCGGGTCACCTAACGGAGCACGATTAAGAACCTGAAGGGTTTGATTTGGATAAATCCCCAAATCGTACAAACGGTTTTTTAGTACATGCTCTTCAACCTTCTTTATAAGGTGTGTGCTGTTGGAGCGAATTGAGGAAAGTTTTTTCATTAAGAGATTTCTTCGTCGCGATGTATTGTAGCAACCTGTTATCGCAAAGTTACTATTTAGAACAAATCCAGATAGAGAAGCATTCATCAATTCTTTCAACTAATGAAAAATAGCTAATAGAAGTGATAAGAATCACTAGTAGTAGCTATTGCACTGATTCAATCAACATGGCACTTTTGTCTTATATAGAATGATTCTAAATAATGAATGACTCTAGATGAAATTCTTCAGCACTGTAAGTAAAGTCCTTGGGTACCGAGCCGGAGATGTCGGCATCCGAGGCAACACGTAAAAGTTTTGATAATGTGT
>CAZQDI010000154.1:0-10242 GCA_964591785.1 uncultured Roseivirgaceae bacterium | reverse complement strand
TTCTTTATGGAAAAAGGGGCTCTTCGTAATATTGAAAAGATTCTGCTGGAAAACGGTGCTTCCTTCGATGATATTGTTAAAATGAATCATTACATCGTGGACTATACACCGGAAGATCTTGAGGTTTTCCGAAATACACGGAAGGAAATCATGGGAGATGAAGACATGCCTGCCAGTACCCTGGTAGGCGTGACTGCTCTTTTTTCGGCTGACCACCGGATTGAGATAGACGCTATTGCGGTAGTTGCGGAATAAGACCGCTCTTCCCAGATTCAGCTACTTCGGCAAAATCTTCTTTTTCATTCTACTGAATCTCAATAAATTAGACTATTGCTAAATCAATCAAATCATGAAAAATCTCACCAAGTTAGTACTAGTTGCAATCTTCACAGCATGTTCATCAAGTGGAGAACAGCAGGCGGATCTCACCAAATACACGATTGCACAATTTTATGAAAACATCAGCGTAGGGGGCGGTGCTTTTTCTCCCAACGAATCAAAACTGTTGATCAACAGCAACGAGAGCGGCATTTTCAACGCGTACGAGATCGATATTTCTACCGGAGAAAAGAAGCAATTAACTAACTCTACAGAAGAATCTTACTTTGCACAAACCTACTTTCCAAATGACGACCGGTTCATCTTTTCATTTGATGAGGGTGGCAACGAGAACTACAAAGTCTTTATGATGAGTCCAGAAGGACAAGCCAAAGACCTGACTCCAGGAGACAGCGTCAGAAATGGGTTCTGGGGCTGGAGCCGTGATGAAGAGAAGATGTACCTAACCAGCAATAAGAGAGACCCCATGTTCATGGATATTTATAAGATGCCCATTTCATCAGTGGATGATGAAGTACCACTAAGTGAAGTAATGTATCAGAACAATGACGGTTTAGATGTTGGTGCCATTTCTCCAAATGAGCGATTTTTTGCCATTACACAAAACATCACGAGCGCCAACGGAAAAATGTACCTGGTAGATAATGAGACGGGAGAAAAAACAGACATTTCCGAACATGAAGGAGACGCTACCTACAGTCCACAGTTTTTTAGTCTGGACAATAAAGAACTTTACTACACCACCGATGAAGGTTCTGATTTCGTCTACTTGGCTAAGAGAAATTTGGAAAGTGGTGAAGTTGAAAAAGTCTTTGAAACCAACTGGGATGTATGGTATGCTTATGATTCCTGGAATGAAAAGTATCGGGTAATCGGGATCAACAGTGACGCTAAAACAGTGGTGAAAATATTTGATCAGGAAACAGGAGAAGAAATCACAATGCCTGAAATTGAAGGTGGGAGCATCACCTCTGTGAATATCTCAAAAAGTGAGAATCAAGCGAGACTTACGGTGAGCACTTCAGCTTCGCCAAGTAACATCTACGTTTACAGTTTTGAAACCGGAGATCTCAAAAAGCTGACCAACACACTTAACGAAGAAATGGATGGAAACGACCTGGTAGAAGGTAAGGTGGTCAGGTATGCTTCTTTTGATGGGTTGGAAATACCTGCGGTTTACTACCAACCAAAAGAAGCCAGCGCAGGCAACAAAGTCCCTGGGTTGGTTTGGGTACACGGTGGACCTGGGGGTCAATCCAGGTTAAGCTATTTTGCATTAATTCAATACTTAGTGAATCATGGATATGCGATCCTGGCAGTCAATAACAGAGGCAGCAGTGGCTATGGAAAAGAGTTCAATCACCTGGATGACCAGAATCACGGAGACAAGGACCTTAAAGACTGCATTGCTGGCAAGGACTTCTTTGCATCCACAGGTGTGATTGACATGGATAAAGTCGGAATTATTGGCGGATCTTACGGAGGATACATGGTAATGGCAGCACTTACCTTTGAGCCTGAGGCTTTTGACGTCGGGGTGAATATATTTGGTGTTACAAATTGGCTTAGAACTTTAAAGTCGATCCCTCCATATTGGGAGAGCTTCCGCAAAGCGCTATACGATGAAATGGGGGACCCGTTTACGGAAGACTCTGTCAGGCTTTATAATATTTCTCCATTGTTCCATACGGAGAATGTAACGAAGCCACTGATGGTCTTGCAAGGTGCTAACGATGTGCGTGTCCTTCAGGTAGAGTCCGATGAAATTGTGGAAGGAGTTAAAGCAAATGGAGTACCCGTCGAGTATGTGATTTTCGATGATGAAGGACATGGGTTCCGCAAGAAAGAAAACCAGATTGAAGGCTACGGCCAAATTAAAGAGTTTTTGGATACCTACTTAAAAGGTCTAGAAACTAAAACCACATTGCAAGCAAGTGCGATGTAACGATCGAAAAAAAACGAACTTAGAAAGGCTCCGGTGGGAGCCTTTTCTATTTCATTTGATATTCATCATACGGATCATTGACAATTCTCCTGTCTGACACTCAGGGTCAAGTATATCTTGGTCCTATTAATCACAACACAAACCCCATCAGCATGAAAAAGAGAGAAAAAGTCAATAATGTGATGACCACAGAGCTTGTTACCATCAACGTAAATGATTCTTTGCATAACGCCAACAACCTATTTAGCTCTCAGGAAATTCGCCACCTGCCAGTAGTAGCCAATGATCAACTGGTTGGCATTTTAAGCCAGACAGATATCCTTCGAATCAGCTTCGGAAATACGTTTGGAGAGCAAGACGGTGGGGACGAAGCCATCTTTGATATGCTATCTATAAATCAGATTATGAAACACAGTCCGACAACGGTAGATTCTAATGAATCCATAAAGGATGCAGCTCGAATTCTTGCAGAGAACGAGTTTCATGCCCTACCGGTGGTAGAAGACGATCAACTGGTTGGCATCATCACTACTACAGATATCATGAAGTACTTCATTGACAATTGTTAGGCCTTCTTAAAGCCAACTTTGTAGCCTCGTTGAGGCAGAATGACTGACTTTACTTTTAAAAGTTCTTTCCTAACGCCCTTATTTTGAGTTTTATGGACTATTTTAGTTATACTCAAAAAGTGACGGCTAAAGCGATTATACCACCATTCGTGATTGCCTCCGGTTTCCTTGCTGTATTATTGATCATGTGGGAGCAGGAGTTCAAGCATTATGTGCCAGTTGGAGATCATTCGACTTTGACACTCAATTCTACCTTAAATGTCGATTTTCTTATCAAAGACAAACCTTCCTATCTACATTTTTTTTCGGATGAATGTAGAAGCGCGAGAGTCAACCTTAACCATATTAAGCCAATCATTTCGACCTATCAAGAACAGGTAAATTTCTATATTATCAATAGCAGTGCAATAAGTTCCGAGCAATTAAGAAAAAAGTATGGAATACCAGATCAAGTACAAATTCTGGATGATTCGTCGGGTTTCATCGCCCAATCTCTTGAAGTGAAATCTTTACCTTATGCGCTCATTGTCACAAAAGACCAGGAATTGTACTTTGGAGGAAATTACAACAATAAAAACGGACTCTGTGGTGCCGATGAGATCATCTGGTCATCACCTGCAGTGGCACTCAATTTTTTACAAGAACAAAAAAATCCACCTTTATTCCCAGACCATCAATTAGACTTCATAGGTTGCGGAATATTTTAACCAATCAGCAAATGGAAAATCAATCAGCACAAGAAAGCATTTATTTAGATCATGCCAGAACGGACAAGATCGTCAGCGGCATGATCGGAGGTTTATGGTTGTTTGGAGTACTCATCTCGCTTCATTATGATACCTGGACCCTTGGGTTAGGCATGGGCTCCATACTCGCGATTGTTTTTTTTACTGCGATCCGATTTTACCCAACTCAGCTACTTTCCAGGATGGTTGCTGGTACAGTCATGGCCTTTTACATGGTACAGTATCTGGCCCAATTACAAGGATTATATGAAATGCACTTTTGGTTCTTCATCATGCCTATGTTTCTGATCATTTATCAGGACTGGCGAGTGTTCATTCCATTTGCCGGGATCATTGTGGTCCATCATGTGGGAATTTACATTCTAGTACGACAAGGTCAGGATGAGTACCTGGAATACATGATCAATATGAGTGTTCTATCAGACATGACTTTCTTTTATCATATGGGACTTGCAGTCCTCGGTGTGGTAACAGCGGGCTGGGTGTCATTTAAGCTTAGAATGGAGAGTATCAAACGGTACAATAGCTCCAGCAGATTAGAGGCACAATTGAAAGAAATTCAAGGTATGGCGCTCAATGTCAAAGAAGTGGCTTCAAAGATCACAAGTCAGCAAGATGGAGGTAAAGAGCAGTCAGTAAGTGAGGCACTCACCTCCCTAAGTAGTGACTTCAACAACATTGTTGATAACATCATCAATGAAACCCAAGCTGTCGTGAATAGTGCCGGTCGTGAGGGCAATTTGAAAACCCGAATGTCCACCGAAGATAAGTTTGGTATTTGGAGAGACTTGTCAGGCTCGATTAATGAATTACTCCTCTTGGTTTCGGAGCCGGTTTCTATTATCAACAAGGTAGCAGATCACATGTCAAAAGGCATCCTCACCGATCAAATTGATGCCCAATCAAAGGGAGAAATTCAACAGCTGTTTGATAACATGAACGGCGCGCTGGATAATTTAAGAACATTACTTATTCAGGTAGACGAAGGTGTGAATCAAATTGAAGAGGCAACTTCCAACATGCTTTCCTCCAGCAATGAAATGGACATAAGCACTAACGAGATCGCAACTGCAATTGCCACAATGAGCTCAGGTGCTCACAACCAGCTTCGTGAAATCGAAAAAACCTCCAAGACGATTGAGGATGTTCTTGATAGCTCTAAGCAAATGCGAAGTGATGCAGAAATGATCAATCAGGCTGCAAACGAGGGTTTTGATATTAGCGAAAAAGGCAAGAAAACAGTAGAAGAAGTTGTCACAAACATTGAGTTAGTAAATGAGTATTCCAATCGCACCAATGAGTCAATTCAAGTACTATCTGAACGATCCAAAGAAATTCAAAAGATCTTAAGTGTTATTTCGGAAATCGCTTCGCAAACGAACCTTCTCGCCCTTAATGCAGCCATTGAGGCAGCACAGGCAGGTGAGAGCGGAAGAGGTTTTGCTGTGGTTGCGGATGAGATCAAAAAGCTAGCTGAGGATTCTCGACAATCGGCAAGTGAAATTGAAAAAATCGTCCGTGACGTTCAGATGGATACCGAAAGTTCAGCAAAAATGATTTCAGAAATGAAAGATATTGTTTCAAAGGGCGTCGCTTCTACTCGCCAGACTCATGAAATGTTTAATAGCATTTCAACACGCACCAAAAACACTTTGGACATCTCTAAGAGTGTACTGGAGGTTTCCAACGATCAAAATGACCGCATCACGGAAGTCTTCAATTCCATGGAGTCAGTTGTTCAAATCTCAGAGCAAGCTGCAACTACCACGGAAGAAGTAGCAAGTTCAGCAAGTCAATTGTCAAGTGGGATGAAAAATTTTAGTGACAGTTCTGGAAGATTGAACAATATGGGGAAAAGCCTAAAGGAGTCAATGAATAAATTCAAGCTAAGAAATTAGAACCGGATTACTAACTTTCAGAAAGACAACTTAGTAAACTCATTTCATATAGCAACTGCATATTGATCCTCCTTTTCAGCGGAATCTCCTGTTTCGGTCAGGACAAGTCGATGCTCACCATCGGTTTTGAAGAGGCTGTCTATTCTGATCTGCTACAAGAATCGAGAACCTTAAGTATTTCCCTACCGGACGGGTTCGATTCTTCCGGGAATGAGCGGTATCATTTGCTCATACTATTGGATGGAAATAGTTATTTCGAAAGTGTATCAAGTGTAGCTCGCCACCTGTCGCGCAGAAACTCCCTCCCCAAACTCATTATTGCTGCCATTCACAATACCGAGAGAGAAAGGGATTTTACCCCTTATAAAATTCAAATGAAACGTGAAAATAAGACCGGGGGAGGGAATCAGTTTTTAGCTTTTATTAATCAAGAACTAATTCCTTACATGGAAAGGAGCTACCCAATCAGTGAAATGAAAATTTTGGTCGGGCATTCGTTGGGGGGGTTTCTGGCAACACACGACTTTCTGACCAAACAAACTGATATCGATGCATACCTGATATTGGATCCTAGCATTCCATGGGAAAAATCAATGATGATGAAACGAGTGGCAGAGGCAACACCTGGTCCTCAAAGGGCTTTATACCTGGCAACAGCATGGCATGAAGATCAGTCAAGATGGCTACAAAGACATCAGGAACTGGTGCATCTACTGCACGAAAACCAGAATGAATTGACTATTCAACATAAGTTGTTTGAAGAAGAAGATCATCGGTCGCTTCCCCTTATCGCTTGCTATGAGGGGCTAAAATGGTTATTCCAATGACAAAAAAAGGGAGCCGTCGCTCCCTTATTCACTACCAACCTACTAACTACTAACCGTTTCTTTTGGGCCGTTTTTTCGGCTTCAATTGCTCAAATTGCTCCCACTGTTCTTCAGTAAGAATCTCCTTAATCTCCGCTTCCATTTTAGGCATTGTGGTTCTTGGATCAGAACGCATGTCTTCACCATATTTTTCATGAAGTGCCTCCCATGAAGCAACTTGCGCGTCTGTTAGACTAAGCTCTTCCGTAAACTTCTTAAGCATTTCTTGCGGAGAGGGTCGTTCAGGTCTTTGCTGGCCATTTGCGATAAGTACAAAAAATGCCATTGCAATACCAAGTGTTAATTTCATCGTGTTTTTCATAAGTCTGTGTTTTTTGACTTGAAGACGAACGATGGACTATTTTCCCCCACCAGACAGACTGACTTTAACCTTTCTTAACAATTGGATACCTGAACTAAGGTGCTAATGTTTGACCTGAAACGTCCGTGAGATATTGAAGCCAAAGTGAATTTCACCATCAAAAAAATCATTAGCTGTTTCAGCGATGAATCCTTTCGGTACCATCGCAGTAGCATTTGTGAATTGTAATTGAAACACGTGACCTCCCGTCTCGATGTCAAATCCAATTGCAATAGGGTCGATGGCATCGTTATTGATTTTTTGCAACTGATAGTAATACTCTGCAACCAATGCGACTCGCTGAGACAATTTAACCCTACCTCCTATACCTAATGCAAATGCATCATTGTTTGTATCATCTTCAAATATGAGATTCCTGTGCACCCAGGTAGGCATAACCTGCAGAGAAATGTCAGGTGTCAATTTACTTGCAATGAGCAGTTGATTAGTGCTGGCAAGCTTTTCTTGAAACGTCGGAGACACCTCGGGAATCCTCTCCGTACGAATTGACATTGAACTAAACAAGGTCACTGAAATGGGTAAACTACCAGGTCCGGAGGCCTGCCTCAGAAGGCGGTATTTTGCAAACCCATCATAGGTTTTTTCAAAGGAACTTCTTCCCAGACCAACGTATAGCCGATCGCTAACGGCATATTCCAAGCCAATACGGATGGTCGCATTATCAAGCCCCCACAATTCATAGCTACCACCATCGATCGTTCCAAAACGGTGGGAAATAATGAAATCCATCACTCCCTTGCTTCGGGTTTCAATGCTATGCCCGTTGATCAGTCGCGTTCCTTTAAAAGTGGCCTCCACCATTATTTTTTCTTTCGGAACTTCCTCTTCAAGCATGGCCAATAGATCGTCCTGCGCCGTGGCACTCAGAAATGCCAAAAGCACAATTGAAACAGTTAAGGTCCTTCTCATTACTTCCTGGTAAATTGGAACGTTGCATCAACATCCACTACTTCTGCGATATTTTTTATGACCAATTTTGGAATCTTGATCTTATGGTCTCTCAGTGCCACCTTGAAACCAGTAGTTGCTTTTATCTGACTTGCAGTCACCACAAAAGAAACTTCAGCAGTCATAGGTTTAGCAATTCCGTGCACCGTTAAAGTACCTTCTGATACTGCCGAGAAGGATCCAGGAGTGGTAAGGTCCAGGGATGCAAAATCCACGATGATCCCCTGAAATGTTGCTTTTGGATATTTTTCCGACTCCAGATAATTTTCATTGAAATGTTCTTCCATTAGGCTTTTTTCAAAATGAAAATCAGTAATCAACATGGTAACCGCTACTGTACCTTTATCTAGATCCAAAGCACCAATAGCTTTTTCGTTGGTGGCCTCAATATCTTCCAGTGGTGCCTCAGAGAAAAAATGCGCCACGCCTTCTTTGTCTATTAATACGTTTTGAGCACTTGACCCCCAACGGACAAACATGATGCTAAGAAATAAGAGTAAATGAATTCTGTTTTTCATTAGTAGATATTGTTTAATAATCAGTTTAGTTTTCTAACGCTCCGTCATCAACCCAACATGCAATTTCATCGATCTGCTCTTGGGTCAAGCTCCTACCTCGGGGCATGGAACGATTGGCAGTTCTGGCTTTGATTCTAGAGGCGCTGGTTTTTATGTCATCGAAAGTGAGTAAATCAGGTGCAATCGTTCCATTATGGCATCCGGAAATAGCACAATTGGTCTGAATGATGGACTGAATCGTATTCTGATAACTGATTCCAGAAGTGATTGTAACCTGTTGAGTGACTTCACAGCCTTCCGCATCTGTAACCGAAAGTGAATAATCGCCCACTGCAAGTCCTGAAAATATCGGTTCTGTCTGCTCTGGAAGACCGCTCAGTTCGAATGTGTACGGTACCACGCCACCGACTGCCGCCACCTCAACACTTCCTTGATTGACACCACAACCGGCTTCTCCAACGGTAATGCCATCAATTCCAACTCCGTTGATATTTAAGATGCTGACACTTCCACCCCCTTTGCAGCCATCCTGATCAGTCACAATTACATTGTAAACTCCTGCAGCTAAGCTGTTAAAGGATCCCGTTAATTTTGTTTCAGATCCAACTTCAAATGAATAAGGAGGATTGCCACCAATTGCTTGCACAAAGAAGGAGCCCTGAGTTTCTCCGCAGTCCGTATTTTCAACTTGATCTATTAACACTTCAATGGTTGGACAATCGATTCCAGGACTGACTTGCTCTGATATGCACGACGTCATAAATAGAAGAGTGACCAGAAAGTAAGAGCTAAATAATTGGTGATCTGATTTCATAGAGTCAAGATATATTTCCGAATTTTTAGCCCGAACGCTTCCGTGAACTGGATGGTTGCGTCGCTATCGCTTTATTAATGAAAGCACATAATGCACAAGAGACTCATTGGAATTCAGCTTCTGTCAGGAGCCTCATTTTGATGTCTCTATAAGAGTGCTCAATCATGTCATTAATATCTTTTTCATTTTCAGTTGTATCAGGTGCTAGTTTGATGTGCCGCATACTTTTTCCGGCGCCTTCCAGAAGCCCTGTGGGATCAGGCAAATCAGCTCCATAAAAAAAACCAACATTGACATGCGAGGTGTAGACATTGACATAGGCAAATGGGGCCTGCTTAACACATCCTATTGGATAATGATCATGAAAGATTGGCTCCACATCACTTCAGCAATTGCAAATCTGTTGAAACCATTTTTTTGCTATTGGTCGAAGCTCCTCAGACTTTCCCTCAAGCCATGTTTCAAAATCAATAGGCTGAAGATCTTCACCAAAATACTTAAGAAGCTTTGCCAATGCGCCAATTACTTTAATTAACCACTACTTTTTCTTTGGTGATGGACTCGTACATGTGATGAATATCAAACAGCTGCTGGGCTCCCATTTTCTGACCTGCTTGACTCGCCAAATACAACAAGAATCCAAATCCCCATAAGATAGGTACCACCCATAAAATTGTAGCATCCATACCTAAAGACCACCTGGAGAATCCCCACATCCCAATAAAAAGTGTAAAAAGACCGATGATCACATAGCTAAAAAAGAAAAAAGCCCATATAGTGGGTTTCGGACCATAAAGTCCTCTTACGATCACATTTTCACCCTCCTGAAAAAAGGTAAGATGCAATTGAGGGGACCACAGGTGTTGACTAGAAGGCGCTATTTTAATGTAAATATGCCCGGGCAGATGATCAAAATAGACCATCTGCTCCTCCTCTAAGGCGGCGCAAATCGCCTCTTCAAATTTATCTCTATCTGCCCTTACCAGATGTTTAAACCTGGGTCTGATTCGAAAGCTTGACATACCTGCAAATTAGGTACAGGAATGGTATGGTAGAATGACTTATGTCAGGTGTAACCATCGCAGTCCAAAAAACATCTCAATAGAAGGATATATAACATTGGCAATAAGCCATCGTTTCAAACCTATGACTCAACTCAAAAAATTCTTCTGGCAATGTGCAGGTGCCAATCAATCCATTCTCACCAATTGCCCGTC
>CAZQDI010000153.1:0-10396 GCA_964591785.1 uncultured Roseivirgaceae bacterium | reverse complement strand
TCTTCTGATCATCTTTCAAATCTTACTCCCCACCCCGCATACGTGTTTGTTCACTACTCGCATCCCCCACTTAAAGAGCGAGTAATAGCACTCTTGGACAATTAAGTTTCTTCTTTGATTTTTTCCAGAATATCCATCTCAGCTCTAAAGGGAAAGCTCATAAGATAATTGTGTGCCTCAGAGATTGTCATCTCCCCATGCATAATTTTATAAAGTGCCATGGTGATTGGACACTTGACCTTGTAGGATTCGGCAAGCTCCTTCACAATGTTGATGGTTTTTACACCTTCAGCAACTTCCTCCATTGAATCCATTATCTCCTTTAATGATTCTCCCTTAGCCAGTCTATTACCTACCGTGAAATTGCGGCTGAGACTTGAAGTACAGGTCGCAATAAGGTCGCCAATACCAGCTAAGCCCAAAAAAGCTTGCATATTACCACCTAAGGCCGTCCCAATGTAAATCATCTCCACCAACCCGCGACTAATAAAAAGGGACTTAGCATTTTCACCGAGATTCATTCCGTAGATAGATCCGGCTCCAATAGCAATTGTATTTTTCAAAATCCCACAGAGCTCGATACCAGTTAGATCCTTGCTTCCGTAAATCATGAATCGCTCATTCTTGAGCAGCCGCTGTCCGATATGCGTGACCTCATCAAAGTGGCTAGCGACTACTGTGGCGGCAGGTTTTCGCTCTCCCAGTTCTCGTGCCAAATTTGGGCCTGCAAGACAACCGACTCTCAAGACACTAGTCTCCGCTCTGATCACTTCAGACATTGTCTTCACATGCTCCCTGGTCAAAGGGTTATTCTCAGAAATAACTTCCTTTTCCGGGACAAATAAGTCGAAGCCTTTCGTCCCGTGTATCAAGACATGATAGGGTTTCAAAAATGGAGACAACTCCAAAATCATTTTCCTGAAGTTTGCCGAAGGGACCATCGGGAATATGACTTCACACTTTTTACCTACTTCTTCTAAGCTGTTGGTAATTTGTATGTTGTCATACAGCTTCTGACCAGAGCTTACACGTTCTTTTTTAATGCGTTCAGCCTTTTGAGGATCACGGACATATAAGAGAACATTTTCATTATTTTCAGCAATGATATTCGCGATGGCTGTCCCGAAGCTTCCGGCACCTACCACACCAATTAACTCATTAGATGTACTTTTCGAGTCCATAACCATTCATTCTATTGTGATAGTAATACAGGGTATTGGTGTCATTAATAACAATCTTGTCTTTTTTTCTCACCAAAGGCCGCTGATCATGATAAAGCCCTACATTATTAAGTCCTTCCAAGATGGACTGCTCCGCCTTTTTCCTCATGTGATTGGCTAAGTCCACTTTACCTTTTTTGTTGAGTTTTACAAGTTTCTCTCTAAGCTTCTTGAAGTTAGCCTTGAACTCTCTGTAATCCAATATTAGATCTTCATCTGGCAGTCTCAGAATATTGTACAAGTCCAGTTTCGGATGCTTACTCTCCAACATTTTAAAAGCAATGTAGGCGACCAGGTGGCTCGCAAACACTCGGTTGTATTTATGATACTCTTCGACAATTCGATCGGCCAGTACTCGAACGTATTCATTCTCACGCTGCCGGTCGTAAGTGATTTCCTTACTTCGCAGAAAGTAATCTTTTGTTTCTATTACCTTCCCTTTTCTGTCGATACTATTTCCTTCATTGTCAACATAGTTTCCAAGAATATCCATCCCCCTACCAATATTTACAGAAATATCTGATCCCTTAGAAAAAAATTTAAACATGAACGTTGCAATCTTGTAGGAGGTCGTGAATTCATCAGCCTCCACATAGTATCGTTCTCGACCGGTTCTTTTGAGATGCTGGCGAATAAGTGAGGGTGCCTCCAAGGTGAAGTGATAATTGATCACAACAGGAACGATAAATACTTTTTTTACAGTTTCTCCCTCTGCAGCATTCTGATACAGTTCACGTTGAGCTTCGATCGTCGTTCCGAGCAATCCCAATTTCAAAGACGACTCGATCTCACCAGACCTCGACCTTGTACCTCCAGGAAAAAACAAACTATGTGCCCCACGTTCGATAGCCATTCTTGAGTAGGCCTTCAAGGTTTCTAAGTATATCGGATTTTTCTTTCTTCGATCTACCTTGTAAGCCCCAAGACTATTCATGAAGTAAGCGAGAATTTTTATATTAAAAAGGTTCAATCCTGCTCCATATATGAAAGGTGGCAGACCTAAATATTGAATTACCCAACCAATTAGGATGGAATCCAGGTTACTAAAATGTGTAGGCACCATAACCACCGTACCCAGCTTTCCAAGCTTCCTCAGATGTTCTGTTTCCCCTAGGACATGTAATTTGTCGTCTAAATCAAGTTGCCTACTAAAAAGTGCCGTCAGGCCCTTAACTCTTGCTGCGTTCAATAGTCTGGCAAAACCAAAAGTGACAAATTTTTGAGCAAAGCGATAGGCGGACTTCTTGAAATTCCCGGCAATTTCGTTCGCGTACCGGTCTACAATTTTCTTCAGGATTTCTATCTCCTTCTCTCTCGTTGCATGGGTATCTTCATAGTCAAGATTCAGCATCTTACTTTGCAAAGAACTCCAGTAGGCTTTTTCATTTGGAGGGTCTACTTTCCATGGATTGGCCTTTATTCTGAGCTTCTCCCGATGAATCGTCATTTCAATTTCCTCTTTCAATGAATCTCCTTTGTGTCTAAGGATGTCTTCACATACTTTATTCACAACATCTTCAACAAACTGTTTCCGGTTTTTGGAGAGTTGAACGATGGGCCAATCGTTCTTTTTGGAAACTATTTCTGAGTATCGAACTTTCTTTTTGGTCATTTACCTTGGTTGATCCGATCGACACAAACTTCGAGTCGTGATGCTACAGCGAGATGTGAAACAGATGTATTCTTCCAATTTCTCCGACGCACGAAGTGCATAAATCGGCGGAAAGATAGCCCGATCATCGTATAATTGCACCCGAAATGGCATTAAAGCTAAAAGATATACAAGCTCCTGTCGCTTCCGAAATGGAAGAATTCGAAAAGAAGTTCCGACAATCCATGAAAAGTAAAGTCATGCTTTTGGATAAGATCACCGGATACATTGTGAGAAGGAAGGGAAAACAAATGCGACCGCTTTTTGTATTTCTTAGCGCTGGAGCCACGGGAAAGATTACCGAATCGACCTATAGAGGGGCTTCATTAATCGAACTTCTTCATACTGCCACGTTGGTCCATGATGACGTTGTTGACAATGCAGATCAAAGGAGGGGTTTTTTTTCTATCAATGCACTTTGGAAAAATAAAATAGCAGTTCTAGTTGGGGATTTTCTTTTAGCAAAAGGGATGCTCCTATCCATGGAGAATAATGATATTGACCTTTTGCGAATAACAACAGAGCCTGTAAAGGAAATGAGTGAAGGGGAGCTTATGCAAATGGCAAAGTCAAAAACACTTGACATCACCGAGGAGATTTATTACGATGTAATCCGCCAGAAGACGGCAAGCTTAATTAAGTCGTGCTGTAAAGTTGGAGCTTGCTCTTCAGGAGCCGATGAATCTGTGATTGAAAAAATGGGTGAATTCGGGTTAGCTGTAGGTATGGCCTTCCAAATTAAAGATGACTTGTTTGACTACGGAACATTTGAAATTGGTAAGCCCAGAGGAATCGATATTATTGAGAAAAAACTGACATTGCCCCTCATTTACGCCTTGAACAAAGCAGACAGATCTCAAAGAAAGCGGATTAAGAGATTGGTTAAAAATGCTGAAAAGAAACCTAAGCTTGTACATGAGGTCATTCAGTTCGTGAAAAACTCAGGCGGTATAGATTATGCAATTTCCGTGATGGAAAACTATCACAACACAGCAAGAGAAATTTTGAGGTCATTTCCAGAGTCTTCCTATCGCAACTCACTGGAAGATCTCGTCCAATTCACGATTGAAAGAACCAAGTAAGGACTTTTTACTTTCCTTTTGGGTTATTTATTTTAGATGCAGCAATGCAATCACCAAAAAGGACAATCGGAAAAAACTTAGCCATCTACCTTGGCAGTGCCTGGGTAATCATGGAGGCCTTTAATTTTTTTATTGAGAGGTACGGCCTGGAACCACTCCTGCTAGACATTTTAATCATTTTTCTGGTTTTTGGTGTTTTTTGTACCATTACTTATAGCTCTTTTACAGGACGATGGAACCGGAAAGCACTAGTAATTCAAATTGTTATTGTGGTGGGGTCCGTTATCTCCGTTGGTTTCTTTGTATCCAATCCTTTGAAAATGAATCCTCGGGCGTTGAGATTCATCAAGATTGGCAATCATGAAAACCCATTGAAGAACCTGGAGTCTGTTGCGGTCTTACCTATTCAGAGTAATCTACCTACCAGGGAAAATGACTACTTGCTAGCCGGACTTCATGATGGAATAATCACAGAACTTGGAAAGCTTGGGACAATTAAGACGATCTCCAGAACTTCCATGATGCAATATGCGGAATCACCGAAGGCTTTGAAAAAAATTGGAAAAGAATTAGACGTCAACTGCATTCTCGAATCCAGCCTTTCCCCAAGCAGCAGTGAATATGTTCTACGGGTTCGCTTACTTGAAGCCAACTCGGAAAAGCTGATCTGGAGCGACGAGTATGATGTAAGTATCAGGGAGATGCCTCGCTTGTTTGAAACAGTTGCTCAAATTATTGCCACCAAATTGGACCCTAAAGCAATAAGGAACATCAGAGTACACGAAGAGGTTGACCCGCAAGCTTACTTGGAAATTATTCAAGGAAACATCCTGTTGCAGAAATTCACTGCCCATGAATTAAGAACAGCACTAATGCATTTTCAAAGAACCATACAGATCGATTCGTCAAACATCGAAGGCTACTTGGGAGTGGCAAAAGCGTGGATATACCTTCAACAGCTTGGAGTTGTAAATCCACAGGAAGCACGGCCACTGATATATGAGTATTTCAATTACGCAAGGAAAATTGAGCCGGACCACTGGCAGATTCACTACATCGATGGTGCAATTAAGTTTTTTGTTGAATTTGATTTTGAGGCAGGCATCCAAAGTACGCTTGAAAGCATTCGATTAAATCCAAACAATTCAGACGTTCGTTCACTACTTGCACACTGCTATATGATAACAGGTAAATGGGATGCTGCCTGGGAACAAATGCGCTACGCCAAAGAAATCGACCCACTTAATCCACAAGTCATTGGTTTTGAATTCATTATGTATTCCCAGCAGGGCAAAATGCTAAGTGCCATGAAGTCAATGGAATTTTTGGGAGCCATTGACCCCAACAATCACTTTTATCGATTATTTACATTCATAAAAAACCGAGACTTTGGCGATTCGGACGCAGCTATAAAATCACTGAAACAAGTTAATGTTGACCTGACCGATGAAAAATCGTTAAGCAATTTCATTGACGAAACTTATGCCGTTACAAATGATGTCAGTGAAACATGGTTCAATGTAGTCACTGAATACAATAGGAACATAGATTATCAAGGGTACTATCCATCCATGGCAGTTCGTACCTTGTACAGCTTTTTTCAAGGAATCAATGATGAGTTGATTTTCGAAAACCTTAGCAAAATGGCCCAAGATCGCCACCCAGATCTACCCTACTACCAAATAAGAGACGGGACACCTTTGCAAGAAGATCCTCGTTACATCAAAATCATGGAAGACTTAGGCTTTTGGTAAATTTCAGCTGAAATGGTTAAAAGAATTCTACTATTCATCGCTGGTTCCCTTCTGCTATTGGCATTGCTAATACTCTCTCAGGCAGTAGACCCTATACAAGTTGATCCTCAACTTGACGTGCATGTATTCCCAAATAAGATCGATCCTGATCTCCTTTCTTCAGATAGCCTCTGGAAAGTGGTTGGAAGCAAAAAGGCAGTGCCCAAGACCTTCGAAAAAGCTTCACTGGTCGCTATTTCAGCATATCCACAGCTGAGGGATGTGAATGTCGAGATGGTCCTAACTCAATCAGGCGCTCCCATGGAATCCAACTTCGATATTAGGACGCTCTTCGGCAAAGGGAAAAACAGGGTCTACAGGATCCTTCTGAATGATGCAGATCAGACCAATTTTGAACCGATACTGCTCAGAAGCTTACCTTTTGATGCGCAAGTCGGAATTTTAGCACACGAGTTGGGTCATGTGGCTTATTACCATCAGCTTAGCACACTTCAAATTGCTAAATGGGGAGTTATGTACCTGGCAAGCTCTGATTTTAGAGCAAAGCACGAGCGAAGTACCGATCTTATGCCGCTCTATCATGGACTAGGCCATCAAATTTACGATTATGCCTGGTATGTTAGAAATGACCCATCTTGCAGACCCCTTTACGAGCAGTTTGGGACTGCCTTCATCGACAAGTACTACATGTCAGACCAAGAACTTCTTCAACACCTTGAAAAGTCTCCTCTTTATCAAACTGTAAAATAATAAAGTGGTTATTGCCAAAATGGCCCAATAATCCATCGGCCTATTTATGTTTGCAGCCAAATCGAAATACATATGAAAACGATAGAGGACTACAATTTCAATGGAAAAAAAGCTCTAATTCGAGTCGACTTCAACGTCCCATTAGATGGTGCGCAAAATGTTACAGACGAAACGAGGATCAAAGCAGCCATTCCTACCATCAAAAAAATTCTGGATGATGGTGGAGCCTGCATCCTGATGTCACACCTTGGGCGTCCAAAAGAAGGCCCAGAAAATAAGTTTTCATTGCAACATATTATCCAGAACTTAAGTCAGAAGTTGGGAGTCAATGTCCAATTTGCAGATGATTGTATTGGGCAGTCTGCTGTGGATAGAGCAGCCACTCTCGAGTCAGGTGAAGTGTTATTGTTGGAAAATGTCCGCTTCTACAAAGAAGAGACCAAGGGTGATCAAGAATTTGCCAAGAAATTGGCTGACCTGGGAGATATCTATGTAAATGACGCCTTTGGCACTGCGCACCGTGCACATGCATCTACCACTATTGCGGCTCAGTTCTTTACAGACAAATGCTGTGGCTATGTGATGTCTGCAGAATTAGAGAATGCGGAAAGAATACTTACAGGCGCAAAAAAGCCTCTAACTGCAATCATGGGTGGGGCCAAGATTTCAGATAAGATTCTCATTATAGAGAAGTTATTGGATGCCGTAGACAATTTAATTATCGGCGGGGGTATGTCTTATACATTCTCCAAAGCCAAAGGTGGCAGCATTGGCAAATCGCTCCTAGAAGCAGACAAGATGGACCTCACGAGAGAACTTGAAGCCAAGGCAATTGAAAAGGGAGTGAAACTGATTCTTCCTGTTGATACCGTTATTGCCGACGACTTTAGTAATGAGGCTAATACCCGGATCGTAAAGGCAGGAGAGATTCCTGATGATTGGCAAGGGCTAGACATCGGACCTGAAACCATTCAGCTCTTTTCTGAAGTTTTGGAATCTTCTAAAACCATATTATGGAACGGCCCAATGGGTGTTTTTGAGTTTCCAACCTTCGCGAAGGGAACAGATGCTGTCGCCAATGCTGTGGTAAAGGCCACGGAAAATGGTGGATTTTCCCTAATCGGAGGGGGTGATTCGGCATCCGCTGTTAACAACCTGGGCTATGGAGATCAGGTATCCTATGTATCGACTGGTGGTGGTGCTTTACTTGAATACATGGAAGGAAAGACCTTACCAGGTGTGGCCGCATTAGAAAGCTAATACTAAAGCAATTCACGTATGAAATAAAGCACTTCACAGAGGTGCTTTTTTTATTGTCATTATTATTTTAGATGAATTGGCACTCAATTTGATTCTTGAACATTAATGAGAAACTTCATTGGTGCTTTACTGCTTTCGATACTTTCTTCAAGTTGCGTAGTATATGGTGAACATACAACGTCTGACTTTGCCCCTATTGTGGAAAAGCCTTGTCTGCACAAGGAAGAAAATGGAATGTATCTATTTACGGAAAATGAAGAGATCAACTTTGCCTACGAAAAAATTGGGATTGTCGAAGCTGCTGGTGGAGAGTTCGCCAAACTAGACGAGGTTCTGGATGAACTAAAGTACCTAGCATGGAATAACTGTGCCAACGGGATCATCAATATCAAACGAAAATCATCCATTCGCGAAACCGGAACAACATTTATGGATGATGAGGAGACATACGCTTCAAAATTGCTCACCGGTACAGCTGTCCGCATCGTAGTTGATGATGAATTCATCAATGATCAAGCAGGTAATCAGAGCAGTCTCGATTTCGTACAAAATGTAGAAGCAAGAAAAATTCAAGAATCCAAGCAGACTGAAACAGAAGCTAGCGCAGGTGTCATTGCACTGATTTTGTCAGTGATCGTGGCCATCATGGCAATTTAACGACTGCTAAGTGTGGCATTCAGACGACAAACTTACCCTCAACTGTAAAGACCATTTCAGTCAATTTTGCTTCCTCCACCTCTGAGCACTGAATTGTTTACCAAGTGAAAGACTCCTTCTCGCTCTACCACCTTTCCATCCTCTATCAGCATCCGAATTGCTTCAATAATTTGTTCCTGAGTACATTTTGATAGTAGGGCTCTCAATTCTCCAATATTCCGGGGTGCCTCCAGTGCTTCCTCGACCTGATCAACTGGAATTTCAGCAGAGATCAACGTTTTCTTTTTAATGATGTCATTATCACAAATCCCACAGGTCAATGTGGACTTTTCATCAAAATAATGCTGAAAAACCTGAGTCCTGCATTCCAGGGTTTTGATGTAATTCAACACATGCTGCGCCTTGTCTATAGAGATTTTTCGACGTCGTGCGATTTGTTTTGCGTCAATAGGTAATTTCTCAGGATCAAGCCGTGGAGTAAGAAATGTGATAGTCGGAGAGTCTATGCTAGCCTGATAATCTATCACATCCTGATCAGACAAGAATTGAAGTGATTGCCTCACCTGTTTGGCATCTGTCTTGGTCAATGCTGCAATCTCCTGCTCCTTAACCCTGATGTATGTATTAAACACTTCTCCCCCATACAACCTTAGGAGCATTTTGATTATTGGGTCCAACTTGGGATTAGCAATTTGGTACTTATAGGTTTCTGCCTTATTAAGAAGGAAAATAATCCTGGAAGGCTCGAAAAATCCTTCATTGAGCTGGATAAGTCCTTCATCATTGAGTTTTTTCAATGCTCCGTACGTCTCGATTACCGGAAGGTTAAATGCCTTGATAAATTGATCATAGTGAAATGGAAAACTGGAAAATGCATGACTGCCAATAGCTAATTTGAAAAAGTTTCCCAATGCATGATAGGTACGCTTTATCAATGAGATTGGCACAACATTACGTTCAGCACGCTCCTTTAGCTCCTCGATATCTAGCTGGTGAAAAATCATCACTGCATAAGCCTTCTTGAGGTCTCTTCCTGCCCTTCCCGCCTCCTGATAATAAGCTTCAAGCGAGTCAGGAAGATCCAAATGGATCACAGTTCGAACATCTGGCTTGTCGATTCCCATCCCAAAGGCATTCGTTGCCACCATTACTCTTATTCTACTTTGAATCCATGCATCTTGCTTATCCGAACGATCCTTACCCGACAAGCCAGCATGATAGTAGTCAGCGGTAACTTTCTTCTGCCTAAGCATACTTGCAATTTCCTTTGTACGTTTACGGCTACGTACATACACAATGCTACTGCCTGGAACATTCTGTAAAATTTCCAAGAGTTTTTTGTCTTTATTTTCCAAGTCAAATACTGAATATGACAGGTTAGCTCTTGCAAAGCTTTTTTGAAAGACGGCAGGAGTTTTCAACTCAAGTTTTTCAATGATATCCTCCTTTACCTCCTTCGTCGCAGTTGCCGTCAAGGCAATTATTCTCTTGACAGCCAATTCATTTTTAAAGTCCGCTAGCTCCAAGTATGAAGGCCTAAAATCGTACCCCCATTGAGAGATACAATGTGCTTCATCGATGGCAAGAAGGTTAACATTCATTTGCTTGGCTCGCTCTCTGAAGAGTTCGGTTCTTAACCGTTCGGGAGAAACATATAAGAATTTAATGCCACCGTAAATGCAATTGTCCAATGTTATATCTATCTCACGCTTGCTCATCCCTGAAAAGACTGCAACCGCCTTTATGCCTCTCTTATTAAGTTGTTCAACTTGATCTTTCATAAGGGCAATCAATGGAGAGATCACAATAGCGATACCTTCCATAGCCATCGCGGGCACCTGAAAACAGATCGATTTTCCACCGCCTGTAGGTAAAAGGGCAAGTGTATCTGACCCCTCCATTACCGAAGTGATGATCTCTTCTTGCACCGGCCGAAATTTATTGTAACCCCAGTAGCGTTGTAAGATCTCTAAGGAAGACATATGTGCTCAATGTACCAAATACAGATGAATACCCAACAAG
>CAZQDI010000152.1:0-10456 GCA_964591785.1 uncultured Roseivirgaceae bacterium | reverse complement strand
GCTTTCCCAGCAATCGCGCTAATGCACATGAAAGCGGGGAATTGGTTCAATTCAGCAAAGTGCTTTGGATCATGTTGTTTGAATTCTTCGGTAGGTTTTGGCTCAATCAACTGCTCGATGAAGAAGCCATTGCTAACGAGGGGTTCGATGCAGTCCCCCAACGATCTGCGATAGCTAGGCATCTCAGTTGGTTTGCCAAAACCATTCCAGGTGCATTTTACCGGTTCTATTTCAAAGTAAGCTGCTGATTCAAAGTAGTTGTATTCGAAAAATGGATGCTCAATGGAGATGACCAGCTTTCCGTGTTGCTTCAACAATCGATGAAACTCTCGAATCGTCTGATTCCAGTCTTTGAGGTAGTGCATTGCCAAGGCACAGACGACCACATCAAAGGTGCGATCCTTGAGGTGACTGAGCGGTTGCTCCATGTCGTGAATGAAGAATTCACCCCCTTGCTTATTTCGTTCCTTTGCATGCCTCACCATTTCGGCACTATGGTCAAATCCGATGACCCTGGCTCCTCTTTGCAGGAGCTCTTCCGCATATTTACCTGGGCCACAAGCCGCATCAAGGATTGTTTTGCCTTCGCAAGGACCAATCAATTTCAATACGTTGGGCCGGTCGTAATAGGCATTGTGAGGCTTCCGATCAATCAAGGCATTGTATCGCGCCGCAAGACCATCATAGGTTTGTTTAATGACTTCCTTCATGCTTTTCAAAACTGTGATAAGGCGACAAAGATCATTTGATCGCAAAAACTAACCACTTGATTGAAATCAAGAAAGTAGTAAGCATCAAGCCACACCGAAAAAACCAGGGAGTCTTTGAAATGCGGTGATCCCTGACTGTAGATTTTACTATTTTTATTTCCGATGAAACGCCTACGCCCCAAAGCACTTTTTTTCACCAGCTTATTTCGCTATGCCCGGAAAGAGGATTGATTTCTCCAATCTTTGGGTCAGAAATGGCCTCCTGCTGATCGTATTTTCCGTCCTGGTAAATCACCTCACCTTGCCGGAGCATTTTCCACTCAATGAGTCGTATGAGTTTCCCTGGTTTTCAATCCTGGTTTCAATTTTCCTCGGAGGATTATTCATGATCATCATCGATGCTAACTTCCACTATTACAAACGAAATCACTTCACGGAGCGAATCACCACACGGGTTCTGCTGCGGTTCTTTTTAACCACCTACGGTTACATCACCGTGATCTATGTCCTTCTTTTTTACCTGCTAAACGGAGTCGACAACCCGAACCTTTACTACCTGTTGACGGGCTACTCCGTCACCGTGTTAATATGTACGCTCGCCATTCTACTTTCCTACGCAAGGGCGGTCTACGAACTCTATCGGGGTACTTCCATCGAGGGGAAACTGAAAGTAGCCCATAGCGGCAAAATCACCTTGGTAGGCTACGATGAAATCGCCTTTGTCTACAGTGAAAACAAAATAGCATACATCGTCAAAACTGATGGTTCGTTGGTTGCCACGGATTTCACATTGAACGAAATAGAAGAGAAAATAACTGCACATCCCTTTTACCGGGCCAATCGACAAACCATCCTTCACGCCTACTCGATCGAGCAAGTGCTCCCGATAGAAAATGGAAAACTATCTGTGCACCTCAAACCTGCCCTTTCCGAAAGTAAAGCAAGACAAGTCACGATCAGTCGATATAAAAAGCAGGAGTTTCTGGATTGGTTTGAAAACAAATCCTGAAATCGACCGACCATTCAGCTAGTTCTTTGCGACCATTCAGTCAAAAAACGCCTATCTGAGGTAACCAATTGGGTTTATTCATCATTTCATTGCATAAGAACTTTAAACTTAAAATGATGAAAAAAGACTTCTTAAAATCTAAAGTTACCCCGGCAATAGCATTGGTTTTGTTCATACTGCTCTATCAATCTGGTCAACTTCAAGTGATATTTTCGATGGTGATTATACTTATCGCAAGTGCGATCGAGTATGGCAAAGGAACATTTAAATCGTTGGGATTTCAACGAAGTAGATTCAAAGCCCTGGACCTACTAGTTATTGCGCCTCTGCTGGCAGCTGTCCTGTTTGCCATCTACTGGTTCATACTCATCCCTGCCGTGACCTATCTCACGGGACAACCCATCGACTTTTCCGTCTTCGAACCTTATAAGGGAAATCTACCAGCCATCCTGACGATGTTGGCTTTTGTCTGGATATCTGCTGCCTTCGGTGAGGAAATCCTGTACAGAGGATATCTGATGAGACAGCTGATCAAGTTTTTTGGAACGAGTAAGATCAGCATCGTGCTGAATATTGTCCTTTTAGCTGTGATTTTTGGATGGATGCATAGCTATCAGGGGATCACCGGTCAGATCATCACTGGAATCATCGGGGCTACCCTGGCCACCATCTTCCATTTTCGGAAATACGACCTGTGGTTCAACATTGCCTTGCATGGATTTTTTGATACGATCGCCCTGGCACTGATCTACTTTAGTGCTTAGAAACTTGATACAAGCCAATGCCTCCCAGGAAATTTACTTCCAGCATTGGCTTTTTACTTTTTGAAGCTCAACTCATCCTTCGTTATCGGCCCCCCAATCTGCCATTAATTCAATAATGGGAATTAGTTGCTCCCCTTTTTTTGTGAGGCTGTAGGCAACGTTAATGGGAATCCTGTCACTAAGTACCTTGCGATCGATGATCTGGTCCTCTTCCAATTCCTTCAATTGCTCAGAAAGCACTTTGTTGCTGATACTTGGTATGAACTGATTGATTTGTCCAAATCGCTTGGACGAATTCCTCAAGGTGTACAGGATGATGAACTTCCAACGACCACCCACTACTGACATGAGCTTGGTGACCGGGCAGTTTTCCGGGTTTTTGTATTGATATCTCATTTTCTGGTTACCGCCAGGTTACTACTATTCCCACATGAAGCTAGTCAACGCTGCGAAGGTCTGATACATTTGTGACACAAGATTACAAAATCACAGCTAGTTACTTATTGAAACCACAAATTATTCATACTGAAACACTAGAATGAGGGAAGAACGCACACTACAACTGGAAGTCTTCAAAGGAAAAGAAGCTTCCGTGAATAGCTACCTATTTTATAATGACACATCCATCATCGTAATGGATGTGCTTAGGAATAGCGAGGAGGCTCGTGAATTAGCAAATGCAATTAAAGTCAAGAACTTGCCTCTCACCCACATTCTGGTTTCTCATGGCCATCCGGATCATTACATTGGAATGGAGGTGCTCTCAAGGGAGTTTCCAAGTGCACAAATTGTAGTTCCCTCCAAAGAGATTAAGGCAGATATCAAGAATTTTAGTGCATACATGGAAAGTATTGGATGGTTAGATGGTGAGCCCGCTCTCAAGCCTAAAACCGAAGCAAACCCCAACGGCTTTGATTATGATCAAATGATCCATGTCTTGCCGGGCCATGAACTTACCTTATTGGGAGGCGGAACATTGGAAATTCGAACGGATCACCCTGCAGCAGAGGCCGAGCACCTTTCAACGATATTCTCCAAAGATTTGAATGCGTTATTCACTTCCGATTTCACGTATAATGGAGTTCATTTATGGCTGGGGCCAGGTGTCGATAACGTGCACCTCAACAATTGGAAATCTGAACTCAGGAAGCTAAAGGAGCAATACGGCAACCCGGATACTACCGTCTATCCCGGCCATGGTGACCAGGCGACCCCTGCCCTATTTGATACGGTATTGGGATACATCAACGACTTCGAACAAACTGTGGAAAATGCCGAGACAAAGGAAGAAGTAATCGAAGGAATGAAAGCACGCTATCCTTCCTGGGAGCAAGCAGACTTTCTGCTGCTCTACAGTGCTGACTTTCAATTTAGTCTAAAGAACGAGAGATAAGCGTTGGCTTTTCTATTTCTTCTATCATGCATTTGCGTAGGACTTAAGCTAGTTCAATCACGACAAGAACTACCCTATGGTCAGCTGGTATTTCAAAAAAAAGAACGATCAGGTGGCCATATTCAACTCACTGAGCAAGTCAAATTCTCCAACTCAGTTGAATGCATTAAGTATTACAATCAGATCGTCTTTGAATTGGCAGAGAAGAGTTCCTCGAAAGGGTACGAAATGACCGACTGGACGGTCAATCAGTTCACATTGAAAAATGAACAAATTGTTATTTCCCGCTTCGGGAATAAGATCCAGATGATCAAGGTCTGTGGTAGGTAGCTCGGGCTATGCTGATTAATTGAAAATCCATCGTTGGCGTCAAGGTGCAGCAACATTCCAGCTTGCTGCTTGTTGAGATACCATATGCTGAAAAAGAAGATCAAACCAGGGCCCGGCCAGGAGTCGGTCTGGGACTACCCCCGCCCTCCTCGATTAGAGCCATTTAACGGGCATGTTCGCATCGTACTGGACGGGAACGTGATTGCTGACTCCAATCGCAGTGTACGGATCCTGGAAACCAGTCACCCTCCCACCTACTACCTTCCTGCAGATGACTTCAAAGCAGGCACGCTGATCGAAACTGAAGGGAGTTCCTTCTGTGAATTCAAGGGAGTGGCACACTATTACCATCTGCAATCCGGGCAAAAGGTAGCTCACCGAGCTGGTTGGGGCTACAAGCAACCCTCCAAAGCATACCCGCAACTGAAAGACACAGTGGCCGTCTATGCACACCTAATGGACGCATGCTATGTAAACGACGAACTGGTGCTGGCACAGCAGGGCGACTTCTACGGCGGATGGATCACTAAGGCAATTGTGGGTCCGTTCAAAGGCGGCGCCGGGACCTTCGGGTGGTGAGTGGGGAATCTTGCCTGGCAATACAAAATGCAGTGAACGCGTTCTTGATGCAGACCTCTTCCATATGACTTGAACCATTGGATCAATTCATTTTATTGGCAAAAGTCAACTTAATTAGAACACCTTCGTATATAGTTGGCAAAAGTAAAAAATATGGGCAGGTTACATCTTGGAGAATTCGAGGAGTTAGTGCTATTGATCGCCGCGATTCTATATGAAGAGGCCTATGCAGTAGCAATCAAAGGAGAAATCGCAAGCAAGTCCGGCCGTGTGGTTAACATCAGTGCGGTACACAAAGCACTCTATCGATTAGAGGAAAAGGGAATGTTGGAGTCCGTGATGAGTGAGCCGGTATCAAAAAGAGGTGGAAAGCGCAGAAGACTTTTTCGAATCACTCCGATTGGGAAGAAAGCGCTGGATGAATCCATTGAATTGAGGTCCAGTCTCTACAACCAGGTACCAGCAAAGGCATTTCAATGGAGCCAGTGAAAACCCCACCAAAACTCCCCGGCCTCCTTCTTCGATTCTTTCGATGGTATTGCAAAAGTGATCGCTTTGAGGAACTTCATGGAGACCTGGAGGAACTCTACCTCGACCGACTGGAAGAGGTAGGGAAGACAAGGGCCATCTTTTACTATGCCTGGGATGTGGTTCGCTGCTGCCAACCCTATGCCTGGAAAAAGCTTACAAGTCAAATCAACTCAACTACAGGATACATGCTAAGAAACTATTTGCGCATCGCAGTCCGGCATTTGCTTCGCCAACCCGGATATGCAACCCTCAACATCTTTGGACTAACTCTTGGTATGGTGAGCAGCTTAATCATTCTGCTTTACCTAAACCAGGAGCTTAGCTTTGACCATTATCATAAAAACGCTGACTTAATCTACCGGGTCTCAACGCGATTTACCGAAGCTGATGGTAAATCTGACAATTGGGTTACAACGCAACGCCCCCTGGGACAAACTGTCAAGGAGACCTTCAGCGAAGTAGACCAGTATGTACGTCTCATGCCTCGACAAAGAACCCGACTCCAACGCCATGAAGTAAGTTATTTTGTTGAAGACCTCTATTTGGTTGATTCTACCGTGTTTGATGTTTTCACTTTTGAATTTCTTCGAGGGGATCCCGCAACAGCATTGAATGAGCCCAATTCAATTTGCCTGAGTGCCACAGAAGCAAAACGCATCTTCAAAGAAGGCGACCCCATCGGAGAGCTGCTTGTTTCCGATGACCGAACGTTACAGGTTACGGGTGTATATCAAGACCAACCGAGGAATTCGCATGTCATTGCCAACGCCATGGTTTCTTCGAATACCTATCGGGAACTACATCGTTCACAACAGTGGGGAGGTTTTGGGATTTATACTTACTTAAAATTAAATACTCCTGCGCAAGCCCAAGCAGTAGAAGACAAGCTAAACACGGAGATAATGGATCAATATGTGGCCGTCATTTTCGACCGCTTTGACCTGGAGGTTGTCTATGACCTTTTGCCCATCCGATCCATTCATTTGTACTCTGATTTTGAATCCGAGCCGGTGCCGCTTGGCAGCATCGAATACGTGTACATCTTTGGTGTGGTAGCGGTCTTTCTGATCGTCATCGCCTGCATCAATTACATGAACCTGGCAACGGCTCAGTCCATGCGTCGAGCTTTGGAAGTAGGCGTGCGAAAAACCATGGGGGCTAAAAAGGGTGCCTTAGTCTGCCAATTTATTGCCGAGAGTGTGGTCATTGCATTCGTAAGTCTGACGATCAGTATGCTGATATTAATCACAGTTGTGCCCCTGATTAATCGCCAATTGGGAACAGCCCTGGAACTGACCCAACTACTGAATCCTGCCATCCTGGCCATTGTCATCCTGATCTTACTGGTAACCGGGATATTAAGCGGCTCCTACCCGGCATTCTACCTGTCGGCATTTACCCCATCAAGGGCATTAAGGGGAGGAAATTCTGCGAAACGTTCTGGTAATCCCTGGCTCAGACGAGCGTTGGTTGGACTTCAATTCTCCATTTCCATTTTCATGCTGATCAGCACCTTCATTATTTACGATCAGATGCAGTATTTACGAAACAAAGACCTGGGCTTTGATAAAGAGCAGGTGGCCACCTTTGAACTGCGCGGTGAGCCCTTGCAAAGCTGGGAAGTACTAAAAAGCCAATTGGTACAGAGCCCCAATATTACGCTCGTGTCCAGTACGACCGCGGTGCCTGGAGGTGGGTATCCCAATTACATGATGCCCATTGAAAACAATGAAGGCGTCATGGAGGATCTTGGACTCAATACGATGGGTATCGACTTTGACTATTTTGAAACGCTAGGGGTCGAAGTGGTACAAGGAAGACAATTCTCCGCGCAATTTAGTACCGATACTTCCCAGGCGGTGATGGTCAATGAGGCGATGGTCAGAAGGTTAGGCTGGGATGACCCGATCGGGAAGCGAATCCAATACGGGAGAGATTCCACGATGTTTCATAAAGTAATCGGGGTAGCAAAAGACTTCCATCAATCCTCGCTGCACAATCCCATTGAGCCCTTGTTGTTTGCTCCAAGTCTCACCAATCAATATGCGATGGTCAGAATCCATGGAGACTATTTGCAGACGATGGAGTTCGTGGAACGTACCTGGGAGGAACTCTTTCCGACCATTCCATTCCAATTTCAGTTTCTTGATCAGAATTTTGTTGAATTTTATGAGGATGACCGCATCCGGGGTAACCTCTTTCTAGGTTTTTCGATCATCATGATCGTGATTGCCGCTCTTGGTTTATTGGGACTGGCCTCCTTTACTGCAGAGCAGAGAAGTAAAGAAATCAGTATCAGAAAGGTATTGGGAGCAAGTGTCAAAGGACTCATTTCATTGCTGGTCAAAGAATTCGTGTTCCTTGTTTTGGTCGGCGCTTTACCCGCTTTTGTATGTGCTTATCTTTTCGCAGAAAATTGGCTGGGAGAATTCGAGTACCATGTAAGCATCAACTTGATTCTATTTATACTGGTAATCGCGATCATCCTGCTTGTGACCATTTCGACCACCGGGTTTCATGCGTTGAGAGCCGCTCAGACCAATCCTTCTGAAAACTTGAAAAACGAATGATGGAAAAAGTGATTTGGATTGAGAGCAAAAGCTACTTATCGGCATTGCGACATATGGAAGACCTTATCGTTCAATTCTATCGTTAATTCCTAGTTTTGGTGAACAAATAGCTGAACTCTTCGTTCATCGAAAAAAAAATATTATGAGGTTATCGCTGATTTTAACACTTGGTTTGGTCTACTTCACCGGGGCTTGTCAGACGGCTTCAAAGCCAACTGAGGAACGGGCTTCTTACCCCATCCAAAAAACAGATGCAGAGTGGAAGGAGCTGCTTTCCGAAGAACAATTTTACATCCTACGAGAGCAAGGTACCGAATATGCCTTCTCTGGTGAATACTGGGACAACAAGAAAAAAGGAACTTACTATTCAGCTGCGACGGGACAGCCCCTATTTAGTTCTGAACACAAATTCAAGTCGGGTACCGGCTGGCCCAGTTTTTATAAACCCATTGATCCGGATGCGGTTGAAGAGATCACTGATCGAAGTCATGGAATGATTCGAACTGAGGTTGTCGATAGCGGAAGTGGCTCTCACCTGGGCCACGTGTTCAATGACGGCCCTGCCCCTACCGGCCTGCGATACTGCATGAACTCCGCCTCTATGATTTTTGTGGCTGACGGAGAGGAACTACCTGCCATTGTCAAAGAATGGCAAGAGAAATACGGACAATAAACCTTGCTAATAACTTGGTTGGACGATCTGCACATGAACATCCAACCATTATTTACTAATTGAAGAATCAAGTACACGTGCTCCCCAGGCTCAATGACAACAGGATTTTTCGTTAAACTCCTCTTCGTTTGCTTTTCTTTTTGGCACTGGATCATATCCATACGTGCCCCAGGGATGACACCTCAAAATTCTCCTTATTCCCAGCCATAATCCTTTGCCCGGACCCCATTCTCGCACAGCCTCGATCATGTAGTGAGAACACGTAGGTTGATGTCTGCATGCTGAGGGAAACAATGGAGAAATACTCACTTGATAGAAGCGGACCAGTGCTAAGATGACCAACTCAATTAATTTCTTCAACGCGTAGTTTTCAAATGATCCTTTGGAAAAGTAACCCGTCTACAAACCTAGGTGTATCCTGTTTTAAATGCAATTTCATTGCACTTACAAAAATGGTATGATCCCGGACCCACTTCGCAGAACATGGCAGACCATCAGTACCTGCCACCAAAGCTTGTAGCATCCCATCACCTGAGTCATGACTCTTGCATGGATTCATGAATCGTGGTAATACGCTGTAAGTCGCGCATTTCCTGTAGCACACCCTTACGAAGCATGATGAACAAGGTAAAGCCTATCACGAGGTAGCTGCCGTCCATCATCCACATCCAAAAGGAGCTAAAGTACTTTGAAAACTCAGGCGTTAAGGCATAAAAACCAACGGTATACAGTGCAATAATCCCGATGGTCACTGGTCCATGAATTCTTTTCCGATATGTGTAAAATTGCCTTGCCTGCTCAACGGACTGCTCACTGGCAGCAGCATAATCGACGCGATTCCCTTTTTGATAGCTGATGAATTCGATGATGATTCGAAGCAGCAATCCACCAATCATCAATGCAATCCCTACCCTGCTGAGAGCCTCCTGCATCGGCGCCAAATAATAAAAGAAGGCGACTAACCCGAGGACGACAAAAATTAGCACCAGGCTATTTCCTATGTGCGCTTTCTTAGACTTGTCACGATTACTTAACACCGTCTGAAGCATCTGTTCTTGGTTAGTACTTTGATGCCCTTCCTTGGCAGATTTCCAGTTTTCTTTTAGTTCATTGAAATTATCTTCCATTTCTTAATAGTTTATTCAGTTGTTGTTTTATGCGGGATATGCGTACTCTTAGACTGCCTTCTTTCATCCCCATGACCTCCGCTATTTCAGAATAGTTCAGGTCATCCAGCACCATCATGATGATGATTCGGTCTAGTTCTTTGAGCTGCCCAATGGCTTGATATAGCTCATTGAAATGTCGGTCGGTCCCGGACTCTTCGGCAACACCAAGGTGTTTTGCAGTAAGTCCCTCCGCATTATTGTTCTTGTTCTTTCGTAAATGTAGCAGACAGGTATTTACACAAATTCGGTAGATCCAGGTTTTTGGTGAAGACCTGCCTTCAAATTTTGGCAGGGCCTTCCATAGGTTAATAAATGTATCCTGAATCAAATCATCGGTAAGGTCCCGGTCTCCCCTGGAGTAACCAAAACACAGTGCTGAGACCATGTTTTGGTACTCATAATAATAGCTTTCAAATTGACTTTTGAGGTCATTCATTTTGCCAGGAAGTTATTGACTTCCTGGTAGAACCACTCTGGTTGGTCGTACATGATGAAGTGCCTGCTATTGGTAGCAATCTTGATTTGGTTTCGATTGTTTGGATTAAGTTCGTTGCAGTTCTATTAAAACTTCGATAAAAAAACATTTCAAAATTTTTACTGCTTTTGTTTTAGCAGCTAGTTATTTTCTGACTCAATCTAACTTCGGTTTAATCTTGCGATCTATTAAAGAAAACGAAAATCGTATTTCTTACTTAGGTTATGATGTTGCTAGTTTCAAAATTTTTATT
>CAZQDI010000151.1:5204-10458 GCA_964591785.1 uncultured Roseivirgaceae bacterium | reverse complement strand
CCTTCAACACTCAAATCATTCAACACTCAAAAATCAGGACCTATGTTTGTATTCAATCCCTTATTGGCCATTCGAAATCTCGACCGCCAGCGTGCCACCACACTGATCAATGTTTTTGGATTTACCCTGGGTCTTGTTGCCGCTTTCTTCCTCTTCTTTTATGTCCAGGGAGAGCTCTCTGTCGATGACTTCAACCAGGATAAAGCCATCACGTATCGTGCAGTCCGCACCTCCAACATCAATGGAGATCCTTACGTCATCGGGGTGACTTCCGGGCCTTACGGCCCTGCCTTGCAAAGCGATTTCCCATCGAGCATACAGTCTATGAATCGCTCCTATCCCCAGGATGGGTTGATGGGCTACGGAGATCGTAGGTTTTTTGAAGACAAATTGCTATTTGCTGATGCGAACTTCTTTGAATTCTTTGATTTTCCTTTGGTCGTTGGTGATCCTGCCACCGTGCTTTCCACCCCAAATGCGGCGGTTCTAAGTGAGGAGATGGCCAGGAAGTATTTTGGCGATGAGGACCCGATTGGAAAGACCATCAAGTTAGACAATGAATACCCATTCATTGTCTCCGGGATCATGGATCAAAGTAGCGTCCGCTCGCATCTTGATTTTAACATGGTGTTTAATATTGAATTATTTAACCGCTTTGAGTTTTTCAGCAACTGGTGGAGTAATGGATTGATCACCTACGTAAAGGTTGGAACTCCGGAAGAGGTGGAGTACCTGAAGGGTCAATTTCCTGATTTTATTGCCAAGTACTTTCCGGAAGATACTCGAGCAGGGCGACAACCAAATCTCACCTTAGAGGCGATGGATGACATTTACTTCAATAATAAGACCCGCTACGATCCGGTTCTGCATGGCAACCTCAATTCCATCTATGTTCTCAGTCTGGTTGGTATTGCCATTTTGTTTATTGCCTGTTTCAACTACGTGAACCTGGCCATAGCGCAGTCGTTCATTCGTGCGAAGGAGGTGGGGGTTCGGAAGGTCTTAGGTGTGCACAAAGGAAGGTTGACATTGCAGTTTCTGGGAGAGTCCGTGATGATTCTGTTGCTTGCCCTGCTGCTCTCGATAGGAGTTTGTGAATTGCTAAATCCGCTTTTTAACTCGTTCTTTCAGCTGGGATTAGATCTTAATTGGACGGATCCTGCAGTAGTGCTTTTTTTGATTGTTTTGGTGGCGTTTACCTTACTTACTTCCGGCGTTTATCCGGCATTGATGTTGTCTTCGTTCCAACCAGTTGCGGTACTGAGAGGGGGAAAGCTTTCGATCGGAAATAAGGTGGGATTGCGGAAAGGGTTGGTGATTGCTCAATTTTCCATTTCCATTTTCCTGATTGTTGCAACCCTGCTGATTTCGATCCAAAACAAATACCTAAACTCAAAAGAGCTTGGCTTTGACCGTGATGCAGTGGTCTTGATCGACTATACCAATCAGGAGATTCGTAGAAACCGCGCATTGTTTAAGGAACGGCTATTGGCAAACCCCAACATCCTAAGTGCTTCTTCGATGTCCGGTGAACCGGGAGGGTTTCATGACGCAACACTGCTCCAGGTGAAGGGCATAGCAACCGAATTTCGGGTAAGAACCACATTTTCCGATGTGGATTATCTGAATGCACTGGGTGTCGAGCTCGTAGCGGGCAGAAATTTTGACAAGACTCGTGCAAACCTGGACTCTGGCGCGTTAATGATTAATGAAAGCGCGTTGGAAGCCCTTGGAGTAAGTCTGGAGGACGTCTTGAATAAAGATGTTTCCCTACCCAGTTTTGGTTTTGAAGGAAAGGTCATTGGAGTGGTTAAAGACTTTCACTTTGGATCCTTGCATGATCCGATTGAACCACTGGTCATTGTAAGAGATCGTTGGCAGCGAAGAATGGCGGTGAAGATTGCTGGTTCCTCGTTTCCTGAAACGCTACTTTTCATTGATAAGGTGTACAAGGAATTGGCCCCTGATTTTCCTTTGAGTTATGAATTCTTAGATGAAAGTCTTGCCCAATTGTATGACAATGAGCTAAAACAAGCCCGAATTTTCAGTGCATTCTCAGCCATTTCTGTTTTTCTGGCTTGCCTGGGGATTTTCGGATTGGCAGCTTATTCTGCTCAGCGAAGACAAAAAGAACTGGGCATTCGAAAGGTACTGGGTGCCACAGCCCGTCAGATTATTGGCTTGATTTCAAAAGAATTTGTTGTGCTGGTATTGATTGCCATGCTGGTGGCGATTCCGGTTGTTTGGCTGTTTATTCGATCCTGGTTGGGTGGTTATGCGTACAGGATAGAGCTGTTGAACCACTGGTACGTATTCTTGGCTGGCGGCATTATTTCTGTACTCATCGCCCTGATTACTGTGACTTTTAAGACGTATCATGCTGCGGTTTCTGCCCCTACGGAAAGCATCAGGAACGAATAGGAGCGGAGGTTGTTTTCTGCTGCTCCTTCATAGGTTGTCTGTAGGGCAATGGAGGATAATCGGGTAGCAATCGGACCGGTATTTTTGAGTCCTTAGTTGAAGTAGATTATTGTCCTTCGTGAAGGGTTGAATGAAATTCCAGAAAGGCCTCTGCAACTTCATGCGGTGTTTCCAGGTGAGGATAATGACCTGAGGTGGGTAGGCGGACGACGTCGGCATCCGGTACCACTTCTTCAAACCGATCTGCCGCATGTGCGCCGGAGATCGGATCTTCCACACCGTTGATTAATCGAAGCGGGACCACTTTTTGCTCCAACGGCCTCACCCAGCGTTCCCGACTTTGGACCCTTTCACGCATGTAGCGGATCAACCGTGGAATCATCTTTTTTCCACCGTCAGCCTGGATGAGTTTCCAGGTTTCGGTGATGAAGTCTTTACTTGGGGGGTGGGCTTCACTGAACACCCGGGTCATGTTTTTACGAAAGGTATTTTCGGACATGAACGAGGCCAGGATGGATCCTAGTGGCGAAATCAGTAATTTTTGAATCAACAGAGGCCGGTGCGTCTCAGGAAAGATCCCTCCATTCATCAAAACGCACGAGTGCCATGTGATGGTATTGGACCCTTCCTGTTGTCGTGCCAATAGCTCCTGGGCTACGGTATCACCGAGGTCGTGTGCGAGTAGGTGTGCCGCAGTGATTTCTTTTGCTGCGAGTAACCGCTCGATCATGTTGGCTTGTAAGGCAACTGTGAGTGGTTGGTTGGGTTTGGATGATTTGCCAAGTCCGATGAGATCCATTGCAATGGTATCAAATTTGGAAGTCAAGGGTTCCCAGATGGCTTCAAAATCCCAGGAAGACGAAGGGAAGCCATGGATGCAGACCACTACTTGACCCTTGCCAGCACGTTGATAAAAGACCTTTTGATCGTTGATTGTTTCGGTCTGACCTACGTGGTACCAGGTATGAGCATCCATGGGATTGGGTTTAATGGTTTCAAAAATTGTGACTTAACCGGACATTACCTAATTTCCTGATCCAACCCAAGATAGCATGCAATATTACGACCCGAAAACCCTGGCATTTTTACTTTCTGAGGTACATCACCTCGAAGAATTACTATCAGCTCCTCGATATGCAGCATACGATAAGCAATCTATTGACTTGTTGTTGGACGCAGTCAAAGACTTTAGCGATACATCGTTGTTTCCCTACATCAAAGAAATGGATGAGCAGCCTGCGGTTTTTAAGGATGGCCGCGTGAAGGTACACGAGCAGTTTGGGCCGATCATGGAAAAAGCAGGTGAGATGGGACTCATTGGTGCTTCGATGGATGAAAAGGACAACGGTTTGCAGCTTCCCATGTTAGTATTTAATGCCATGTACTTCATCATGGAAGCTGCCAATAATCATGTGACCGGTTATCTTGGGTTAACTGCTGGTTCAGCCAACCTGATCCTGACATTTGGTTCGGAGGAATTGAAAAAGAAGTTCACTCCAAAAATGCTGGAAATGAAATGGTCTGGTACCATGTGTTTGACAGAGCCTCAGGCAGGGTCCTCTTTGTCTGATATTACTTCTTCCGCCATCCCGAAAGGGGATGGCACCTATTCGGTTCGCGGGCAAAAAATATTCATCTCTGCAAGTGACCATCAATTTTCTGACAACTTCATTCATTTGGTTCTGGCGAGAATAGACGGGGCACCTGCAGGTACAAAAGGGATTTCTTTGTTCGTAGTTCCACAATATCAGGTCAACGACGATGGATCGATCGGTGCGTATAACCATGTGGATGTAGTCGGTGAGTTTGTGAAACTGGGTCAAAGAGGGTATTGCACCAATCACCTGGCATTTGGCGATAGCGGAGAAAGCATTGGCTACCTGGTCGGGCAGGAGCACAAAGGGCTGAGCTACATGTTTCAAATGATGAATGAAGCCCGAATAGCTACCGGGCGGATGGGTACAGGAATTGCTTCGGCTGCTTACCATGCTTCCCTACACTATGCGAAGGAACGTCCGCAAGGTCGCAGGCTGCAAAGCTCTGGAAAGAAAGATCCCGGGGAAGAACAAACGTTGATCATCAACCACCCGGATGTAAAGCGAATGCTGCTGCATCAAAAAGCCATTGTAGAGGGTTGCCTCAGCTTGATACTGCAGTGTTCATACTACATCGATAAGCAGGAGACGACCGCAGGGGAGGAGCAAAAGAAGTACCACATGCTTTGCGAGATCCTGAACCCTGTGGCAAAAACCTATCCTTCGGAAGCTGGCAAACAGGCTGTGGACACAGGACTCCAGGTACTTGGTGGCTACGGTTTTATGATGGACTTTATCCTGCAACAATACCTTCGGGACATGCGGATTATTTCCATTTACGAGGGAACAACGGGCATTCAGTCCCTTGATTTGCTCGGAAGAAAAGTGACCATGGTGAATGGAGAGGCCCTCAACTTGCTCGCAAAAGAGATTCAAAAGACTGTAACGGTTGCCATGTCAGAAGAAGCACTGCGACCGTATGCTGCTGTCCTGGCGGCGAGCGCAAAGATGATCGAAGAATGCCTAAAGGTATTGATGCCATTTGCAATGGAAGGGAATCATGAGCGATACCTTTCAGATGCAACGATCTTCATGGATCTTTTCAGTACGGTGGTGATCGGGTGGCAGTGGCTGAAAATGGGCAAGGCCGCATTGGGTCAGGAAGATGAAACCTTCAAGCAAAGCAAGCTCCATACCTTGGACTACTTTTATAAGTACGAGATGTCTCGATGCAAAGGATTGCAGAAAACCATCTGTCATCAGTCCGAAGTGACTATCAGGATGGAAGCAGAGATGTT
>CAZQDI010000151.1:0-5104 GCA_964591785.1 uncultured Roseivirgaceae bacterium | reverse complement strand
GGCTGTCACTTTTTTCTTTTTCGAAACACTAGTACCATTGGAGGCACTAGTATGGTCAATAACAAACAATCTGAATTTTTAAAACTCTACGAGCCTGTACACGAGCGCTTTGAAAAGTATTGCCGTGCGACGACCTACGGAGGATATCCTTACGAGGATCTGATGAACGATTGTTTGCTTAAAGCCTACGATAAGTTGGATACACTTCAGGATGTCCAGGCATTCCTGAGCTTCTTAATTGGCATCAGTCGACGACTATTGGCGAATGCCTCCAGAAAAATGAAACCCGAACCGATGCAGGAATCCTACGAACCGATGGATTTTGGAACTGCAGATTCCGGATCAAAGGTTCAGTTTCTTCACTGGTGTTTGACCCAATTGCCGGAGAATCAAAAAGAAGCTTTAGTGCTGTTCGAGATCGTAGGTTTTTCCATCAAGGAAATTGCCTCGTCGCTGGAGATTTCTGAAGACAATGTGAAAAAGCGTCTAAGTAGAGGCAGAAAGCAATTGAAGGAAGTAGTTCGTGTGGAAATGGAAAATGAGAAAAGAGTAAAGCAATGAAAGACGAGCAATTAATCGATCATCTATTTGACACTGCCCGTCAGGAACCCCCAACTCGCTCGTTGGAGTCGGTCACTCAATTTGTCCAATCTACTTTGGTAAGCACCCCTTCAGGTTTGATTCTTAAATGGTTAAAACAGAATAAAATGAACATGCTTATTTCAACAAGTGGAATGATCATCACTGCCACGATTTTATTGTTTCCAAAGCAGGAAGCCAATGAGGAAAATGTGATTGCAAATGTGCAGGATTCAGCGATTGAAGTCTTGAAGCCGAAAGAGACGGTTCCCGAACCCACGGAAGAGCAACTGGGAGATCAAACTTCTCAAATCGCAGAAGTCAAGGAGCCGATAAAGGAAGTGGTCAAAGAGCTTGAGGAACCCGCCGGTTCGAAAGGACAAGTCAACGCTAATCCAACTACTTCTGATAGCATAAATACTAATGGGGCCAGTCAACGCACTGAACCTTCCTTACCAACCCATCAGTTGAGCCGTACGGCGAGTAATGAATCAAAGGAAGCTGCGATCGTTTCATCACATTCCATTGTGCTGGTAAGCAAAGAGGGTAAAAGTTCTGTGGAGGCGTTCGATCGCTACCTTCTCGAAAATTTGTCTCAGCTGAGCCCTGAATTTACCAGCAAGACATCGAAGAAGGAAATAAAAAAGTTTACGTTAAAGCTAGACAATCAGTATAAGGCTGATTTTAGAATGGTTGTTTCAGGATTTGATCAGCTGGAATTGAACTGGGACGTCAATGAGGAGGGTGAAGTAAAAAATATGTGGTACCGGTTGGATGCTAAGGAGGTCAAAGAGCTGGACTTTGCTCAGTCATGTGAATTCTCGATCCGGGTCAAACACATTCATGAGGAATTTTAGGAACCTTGTGCCGAGCATCCGGAAGGAGCTCGGCTTTTTTCATTTCCCGTCGATCAAAACATCCATGGTGTAGACCTCACCATTCTTAACGACGAGACGTGTCTTTCGGGCATTGCGAATGTCCTCAAGCGGATTCGCTTCCACCACTACCAAATCCGCTAGTTTTCCGACTTCAATCGACCCCAGATCGTCTTGGGCATTCAGTGCGGTGGCGCAGTTGATTGTCGCGGTGCGAAGAACTTCCAACGGAGTCAGTCCTGCATCTTGATAGTTTTCAAGTTCTATGTGTAAACCCAACCCCTGTGGGATGATGGGTGCGTCAGTTCCTGCGACTACGAGACCTCCTTTGTTATGTACATCAGCGACCATTTGGATTACGTTTCGATACATCTGACCAAAGGTTTCTTGATCATTCTGAATGTCCTCGATCGAGGCGCTAATACTGGCTAGGTAGCGGTAGTCACCCATTTCCCTTAACCTGGGATCTTTCAGGATGGAGGCATCTCGTGCCAACGAATATTGATACCCAATGTAGATCGCTGTAGTAGGAGTGAACCACATCCCGGAATTGGCAATTAGATCTGTGACATCATCGTAAGCTTTCCGGGTTTCCGTGAGCTTTGCTGAATATCCCCTTCGACTTGTCCCTTTGATGTGTTCCACACCATCAATATTGAATCCCACTGCGGGGTAGAGTTCATGGGAGGTGACTGGGATTCCAATGCGATGCGCGCCCTCCACCACCTTTTGTTGCAGCAAATCCGGTAATCGGACGTAGGTTTTGATCAAATCATAGTCCAAAAGGGCTGCTTTTTTGAGCTCCATGTCCACTTGCTTTTCAGAAGTCGTAGTGGACCCACCGCCATAAAAAATCCTGCTCCCATCAATTGGGCTTCCTGTAAAGTAGATGCGAGGACCTAAAGCCTTTCCTGACTGGAAGGACTCCCGACGATTGAGTGCATCGTAGGGATCTCCAGCTGGGCTTCTGGTGGTAGTAATGCCCCACGATAACCACTTGCGGCCGAGTTTTTCACCGTTCCCACTACCTTCATGCACATGGATATCGATAAGGCCGGGAATCACATAGGCGTCGGAGGCATCTACGACCCGGTCGGCTGAGCGGGTGTCGTCATGTGGGGCGATCTCTATGATACGATGGCCTTGAATTAGTATGTCCATATTTTGTTTCAAGGTATCACTTGCTACATCGATGAGGCCGCCGGCATGAATCAGGGTGGTTCCTTCAGGATGTTTTCTTTGCCAGGTGAGATCCAGTGTTACATTGGTGGTTGTCTGCTCCTCCACGTTGAGTAGTTTTAATTCATTAGTTGCCATGTATAGTAACTTCTTTGCATCGGCACTCCAGGTTGGTGCATCTGCTAATTCCTCCGTGAGCTGCGAAGGTTCTCCTATGGCATTTCCATAGCGGTCGACCGGAAGCGACCAAAGTGTACCTTTCGATACTAACGCCATAGCATCTCCGCTGGGTGACCACACAGGTCCGTCGTTCGCCCGAACCCCAAAAGACCAATGATCGGGAGCTTTTTGAAATCGTTGTTTACCGTCGTCGACGGATAAGAGAACGATCTTGTTGACTCCCTCCCGATATCTGGAGGAGTACGGTGCCAAAGTCGAAATAGCAATAATTTTCCCATCGGGAGACCAGGTGGGCGTACCTACGCTACTACCTAGTCGGACACTCAATGATTTCGTTTTTTGTGTGGAGATATCCAAAACACTTGCCGTTCCGACTCGGGGTCCGAAGCTTTGAGTGTACGCAATCGATTGACCATCGGGAGACCAGGCCAGGCCGGAGACGCTGCTACCCGTGGTGAGTACTTTGGTGCTGGTGGTATCTGTTAGGTTCATAATCCAGAGGCCAAATGAGCCGTCTTGATCAGAACTGAATGCAATTTGATTTCCATCCGGAGACCAGGTGGGTAGGATCTGTACGTAGGGGTCGTTAGTCAACTGTCTGAGGTCTCCATTGATTTCTTTGATCCAAAGATCCTGCAGAGCCACAAACAGTACCTGATTGCCATCAGGTGAGAGGGTAGGGTAAAGGATTCCTTTTGCTGGTTGAGGGACGTTGGTATCGAAGTCCCTTTGTTTTCGCATATATGGAGTACGATCCAATGCGACTTGAACCACGAAGGGGATCTCCTCCTTGGTGCCGTTTGAGGAAAGCTTATTGAATTTCCCATTACTGGTATAGATCAATGACCCATCCGAACCCCAGGAATGCCTAAATGGATAGACATCTTCACCTTGACCCGACAATGTATCCACGGTATGGTCGGCCACAGTTACTTTGTACAAATTGGCTTTCAAATTCTGGTGCTCATTCACCAACAAATGCTTGCCGTCAGCAGACCAGGAGGCTCCACTGAGCGAACCGGCAGCCTTGAATAAGGTGTTTGCTGTGGTATCACCCACCGACTGTTCAACTAACTCATAGGTTTTGTTGTAGGCATTTTGCCCCATGCTTTCTTGAATGTATGCCAGTTTGCTACCATCTGGTGACCAGGCTGGACCATATGTATTGTTCTTTCCAGAGGTAATCGGTAGCAGACGTTCTGTAACAATCTGATACGTCCAAATATCGTATGATCCATTTCTATCAGAGGAAAAAGCAAGAGTTGTCCCATCCGGGGACCAGTGCGGTTCTCGGTGATCAAAGTCGCCGGAGGTCATCTTTCTCAGATTAGTTCCGTCGGTTTTGATTGTGTAAATGTGCCAGTTTCCATCCCAGTACGCCTGAAATGCGATCATGTTGCCATCCGGAGACCACGATGGCTGCCGGGCATTTCCAAACGGGTCGGTGATGGGGGTGGCTTCTCCACCTCCGGAGGGCATTAGCCAGATCCGCCCCATGAGGTCGAATGCAAGAGTGTCACCACTTGGAGAGAGTGCCACTGCCATGTTGGTGCCGGAAGTGAGGGCAAGTTCCATGATGTTTTTTTCGTCTGTTGGTTCTTTTGGAGGACCCTGACATTGAAAGAGTAGAAGCACAAAAAGTACGAGGTAGGTTAGGTTACGTAGCATATGATCAATCTGCTGATTTAGCTCAAAAGATAAGAATTTTTGAATTGTGAGTTTCCGAGACCAATGGAAAAGAACCTAAGCAGTGATGAATGGACATGCTCAGATGGTAGGGTAATGTGATGTATTGACGTCTATCAACCAAATCAGATGATGAGCATTTATGAAAAATTTACTTCCATTATTTATTACTGCCTTCTTTCTTATTTCTTGCAATTCGAACGATGAAACCATCGTTGAAAACGTTGCCGCGCCTGTCAACCCAAGGACAGATCTTGCCAACCTGAACTTGCCGGACGAGCCCTTCAATTATGCTGATATCAGCCTTCCGGCGCACTTTTTTGTGAATGAAGTGGTCATGGCAGATAACACCCCTACTACGAACCCCGTCACCGATCTTGGAGCTACCTTAGGTCGGGTGTTGTTTTATGATAATTCACTTTCATTGAATCAAACAACTTCATGCGCTTCCTGCCACACACAGGAAAGTGGATTTACCGACAATGACCAATTTAGTACAGGTTTTGAAGGCGGGTTGACAGGGAGAAATTCCATGAGCCTGGCTAACGCCAGGTACTATGAGCCGGAGCACTTTTTCTGGGACGAGCGCGCAGCTACACTTGAAG
>CAZQDI010000150.1:0-10531 GCA_964591785.1 uncultured Roseivirgaceae bacterium | reverse complement strand
GTGAGCATTGGGATTTAGTGCCTAGTCTAAATGCTGAAGACAAATGGGTAGAATGCCTAGAAAACTTGGTTGTTTCTCATTAATAGCTGGAATTTTATTATCAATTGATAAGGTTAAATTCCATTTTAGTTGGGATTATGATCTATATTAACGGTAAAATCAATTTGTCACCAATAAAATAAACCAACTATGGCGCAGTATTCTGTCGTAAATATCCTTGCCTACAGAAATGGCAAACTTTATTATTCTGATAACGATGAGACCTGGAATGAGATATTTCCTGATACCGTTACAGGATATCCCAAACAAAATGAGATGGTGATTTGGTTTGCCGGTCCAGGCATTGACAAGATCACCAACATCGACTTTCCGGATCTTTCTGATTTCGATAAACCACCAACCAAAAAGTTTGGAGGAAGGTTATGGTATGGAAGAATTAAGCCGGATGCGATCATCGGAGATGAGCCAAAGTACACCATTAGTTTTGAGTCCGATGGAACTCCGCTGGACGTAGATCCGAAGTTAAAGGTAGAAGGCGGTGGCTGAGCCAATATCTTCCTACGGGCGATTTTTATGTTGGCTTCTTGCCCTTTTTTCATCCTCCTTTTTCGTTGAGGCCCAAAATCAGAATAAAGCCGATAGTTTAGTATCGGTACTATCGCAACAATCTGATACCATGCGGCTTTGGACTTTGAAGGAAATATCAAGATTTTCGTCTTCGCCTGATACTGCGATCAACTATGCGGAAATGCTCTTAGATGAGGCGAAAAGTAGCTCTTCTTTGTGGTATGAAGCTAGGGCTCACCATACAATAGGGGTGGCATATCGTCTAAAGGGGGATTTAAGAACTGCACTTGACTATCTTTTTAAGGCAGCTAATATTGACCAAAAATTGTCAAATTATTCGCTTCTTGCAAACGACTATTCGGAGATCGCTGCCTGCTACTCTTCCTTGAATGATATTCAGAATGCATTAAACTATAATACAAAGGCTATAGATATACTCCGAAAATCAAAAGATCAGTCCCTGCGGATCGTACTCTTAAACACGGGATATGATTATTATAGTGTCGGGAAGTATGACACTGCCTTACTATACTACAACGAAGCAGAAGCACTGTTTGAATCGGCTAACTCCAAAATTGGAAAAGCATATACAACCGGCAATCGAGCATTAGTAAAATGGAAAACTGGAAAAAAAGTTGAGGCAATTGCTGACTTAAAGTTTGCAATTAGTATGTTGGTTCCTTTAGGTGACGAATTTGGTATGGCCGATTACCACAACCAATTGGGCAACATATATCTTGAGCTTAATGACCTAAAGAATGCTTCTTATCATCTCAGTACTGGCGTGAGAATGGCCAAGGCAGTAGATCTAAAGGAGCAGGTTCGGGATGCCAGTGAAATGCTGAGCCAGATATACTACCAGAACGATCAACAGGACAGCGCATACCTCTATTTAAGACAATACCTATCCATGCGTGATTCCATCGCCAATGAAGAAACGATTAAGGCGTTGGCAAATCAGCGAGCTGATTATGAGATTAGTTTGAAACAAGCTGAGGTTGACCTCGCGAATCAACAGAAGAAAAACCGTCAAATTCTAGCCATTGCCCTTGGTGCTGTGGCCCTCCTCACCGGAATCTTCTTGGTCAATTTTTACCTTGCCTACCAGAAAAGGAAGAAACTTTCCCAAAAGCTAGAAGCACTTAATGCCACCAAAGACAAGTTTTTCTCCATTGTTTCTCATGACTTAAGGGGACCCATCAGTGCGTTCAGTGGAGTGAGCAATATCATCAAAGGCTATCTCAGGCAAAAATCATATGATGAACTGGAAGAGATGACCGAACTGATCGATAAGTCTGCTAATTCATTGTCTGAACTCCTGGATAATTTGCTCAACTGGGCAATTCAGCAGCAAGGACAGGTTCCGATTAACCCAGCTCCCCTGGATCTTAATAAGGTAGTCGAAAGCACACTGGCCATCTTTGAATCGACAGCGACCGCAAAGGACATTGTGCTTTCCAATGAAGTAGATCGTTCTGTATTCATCGTGGCAGATAAGGACGCTATCATGACCGTGTTTAGAAATCTCGTGGGTAATGCCTTAAAATTTACTCCTTCCGGTGGCAAAATTTGGGTAGAAGCAGCAACGCAAAATGCGCAGGTGCATGTAAAAGTAAATGATACCGGCATTGGCATGTCCGATGAGCAAATAGGAAAGTTGTTTGGTATGCGGGAAAAGCGTTCTTATGGCACCGATGGGGAAACCGGGTTGGGTGTCGGACTTCAACTAGTGAACGAATTTGTTGCCCTAAATGGTGGGGAAATTACTGTGGAGAGTAAAGAGCAGGAAGGCTCTACATTCATTGTTTCGTTTCCTGTCCCCAATGTTTCGGAGCTCAAGAAAACCTCAAAGGAGATCGCTTAATTGTACTTTAAGATCTTCTGCGGAATTTAAAGATCCCTTGCGAATATGAGTGAGAATATCCGGATGGTTATGTTGCATGATCTCACTGTTTCCAGATATTACAACAATCTTGGGTTTCTTTTTCATATCAGAGAGCATTGGCAGAATCCAATCCAGTAGGTTATAGCCATCCATGTAGGGCATTTCCAAATCTGTAATGACAAGGTCCGGAAACTGGTTGACTATTGCCGTTGCTCCTTTGATCGGATTATTGTAGGTCCCAAGTAGTTGGACCTGTGGAATCTCCTCCAAAAATGACTTGATTTTCATTAGGAAAAGCTCATTGTCATCCAAGGCTATACAGCTAAGGGAATTGGCTTCGGTAGGCATATTGGTTGGGGTTAAGGAAGGAAATTAGCCAATAAATCCAAATTAGCTTCAATGCTCAACTACATTTATTTTATCAAATGATAAACGCTAAGCATGGTAACGTTGTAGTGTATCTTCCCCAAAACAGTTAGTCTTCATCTACGTGGATTTCGAACTCCAATTCGATTTTTTGTTTTTTGCTACGGTTTCGATTCCAGACGATGATGATCATGAGGGATGACAAAATCACAAGGATGCTCATTTTGAAAAGGAAGCCGCCATCTCCATTTACATCAAAACCAAGTCTGGTGAAATGCATAAAGTTAGCTGCACTGATCAGACTAAGGGAAATGATGGAGCCAAGGATATACCATCGGGTAAGCAATAGGATTACAGCCGTTGTTTCGATTAGCGCAATCATGTACCTTCCCCACGGTTCCCAACCCATTTGTTGAAATATCCAAACGCTGTCAGGGTGTCCTGAGTACTTGAATGGCAATGTTTGACCGATGATGATGACAACGATCAACCTTGGGACAACATGTGCGATATCTTTTTTCTCGAAATTTTGTCCGAGCAGTTTCATTTTTAAGCAGTTTGAGGTTGATAAAGACTAGCAAGTTTTTCCACTACGTAGTCTATTTCCTCTAAGGTATTGTTTTTGCTAAAAGAAAATCGAATGGCACCACGGTTTTGATCACGGTTTAGCTCCGCTAAGACATGTGAACCAATGCTTGACCCACTGCTGCAAGCGCTCCCTCCCGAAGCTGAAATGCCATCAATATCCATATTGAACAAAAGCATGTCGTTATCCTCGGAAGAAGGAAGGCAGACGTTGAGTACGGTGTAAAGACTCTTGGCTAAGTCATCAGAAACACCATTGAAGCCAATATCTTCTATCTTTTCTTTTAATCTAACGATCATTCTGCTCTTGATCATCTCAATGTGCGCACGATGTGCCTCCATTCCTTCATAGGCGATCTCCATTGCCTTTGCCAGTCCTACAATGCCATAGACGTTTTCAGTACCACCTCTCATGTTTCGTTCTTGAGCCCCACCATGTATAAAAGGGTGGATCTTGTTCTTATGGTTGATGTACAGAAAGCCTACCCCTTTCGGGCCGTGAAATTTATGGGCTGATCCCACTGCAAAATCCAAGTCTAATTTCCCAAGGTCGTGGACATAATGAGCCATGGTTTGAACCGTATCCGAATGAAAGAAGGCCCGGTATTCCCGACAAATTTCACTGATTCGATTCAGGTCAATCAGATTCCCAATCTCGTTGTTACCATGCATGAGCGAAACGAGGGAGTTCTTATTTTGCTGCAGTAATTTTTCTAGCTGATCTTCATCAATGAGTCCATTGGCATCCAGGTCAAGGTAGCTTACCTTTATTCCTCGCTTCTCTAACAATTCTACAGTGTGCAGCACTGCATGGTGTTCAATCTTGGTTGTGATGATGTGTTGGATGTTCTTTTCGCTGACAGTACATCTTAGCGCTGTATTGTCGGCCTCAGTACCTCCAGAGGTGAAAAAGATTTCTGCCGGACTCACATTGAGGAGGTCGGCAACTTTCTTTCTGGATCGTTCCAGACCAGTTCTGACCTGGCGTCCGTGCGAATGAATTGACGATGGATTTCCGAAATGCTCTAACATATAGGGCTTCATAGCCTCAAAAACAGCAGCATCCAATGGGGTAGTAGCAGCATTGTCAAGATACACTCTCATCATACTAACGGGTTAACTCGATATAACTTCTTTGATGTCCAAAATCAACTTTTGCGCTAAATGTTCTGCGGTGCTTTGACTTTCGGACTCTGCAAAGATACGAATTATCGGCTCGGTATTGGACTTCCTTAACTGGACCCATTCTTTGTCAAATTCAATTTTTACCCCATCTATGGTATTAATTGGATTGCTTTTGTACTTTTCTTTGATTGCGGCAAGGACGTCGTCGACGTTAATTTCAGGAGTGAGCTCGATTTTGTTTTTGGAAATGTGATAGTTAGGATACTTGGCTCTGAGCATGGAAGCACTCTTCCCAAAACGGGAAAGGTGAGAAAGAAATAGGGCTACCCCAGCCAGAGCATCTCGTCCGTAGTGGAGGTCTGGTACGATTACGCCACCATTACCTTCACCTCCAATGACTGCATTTGTTTCTTTCATTTTGGCCACTACATGCACCTCGCCCACTGCTGCCGCAGTGTATTCGCATCCATGTTTTTCGGTGATATCCCTCAGTGCTCTACTTGATGAAAGGTTTGATACGGTATTCCCCTTGCGGTTGGTAAGAACATAATCTGCTATCGCAACCAAGGTGTACTCTTCACCAAAAGGCTCTCCATCCTCGGTTAACAGGGCTAACCTATCTACATCAGGGTCAACCACTATCCCAAGGTGATGCTGACCGCTCTTAAGCTCCGTACTAATCTGTTGAAGGTTTTCAGGGAGAGGTTCTGGGTTGTGTGGAAAATTTCCATTGGGTTCGCAGTAGAGTTCCGTGACTTCTACACCAAGTTGCTGAAGCAAAGGAACTATCGATATTCCCCCGGTACTATTTACCGCGTCCACAACGACTTTGAAATTGGCTTTTTTGATAGCCTCCGTATCCACTAGCTCATGTGCGAGAACCTGCTCAATGTGATACTGGATATAATCCTCATGAGTGGTGTAGCTTCCGAATTTTTGGGTGGTCACAAACGAGACTTCCGACTCGGATAGTTCCAGTACGCGTGAGCCATCAGACCCCGAAATGAACTCTCCTTTTTCATTGAGCAGTTTCATCGCATTCCAACCTGCAGGATTGTGGCTTGCAGTCAGTATGATTCCCCCCTGAGCCTTTTCTGCCATGACAGCCATCTCTACTGTAGGAGTGGTACTCAAACCAAGGTCAACAACGTCAATTCCTTGATTTATTAGCGTGTTTGAAACCAATTGAGCAAAGGAGGCCCCTGAGGGACGTGCATCACGTCCAATAATAACTTTTGCTGCCTCATTATTTTCGAGTAGCCAGGCCCCATAACCAGCAGAAAATTTGACCACATCGAGGGGGGAGAGGTTTTCGCCGGCTTTGCCGCCGATGGTTCCTCTGAGGCCAGAAATAGATTTAATTAACGTCAAGGTGATTGATTTAAGCGGTGCGCAAATATAGAAAGGTGAACGAAAGAGAAAAGGGAATCTATATCGATTTAGAATTTGGCGAGTACCTTATTTACTTCTGAATCGGGATTAGCACAATTTTCCCCCGGCTTAACGGTCTTTCCACAGAAACCACAGGCAGCTCCATCCTTATTGAGATAAGGATTTTGCGAAGCACAGGTTCCTTTGAATTCTCCATCTTTCTTCAGCAGAATTCTAATAGAAAGGCCTACAAAAAAAAGAGCGAAAATTCCGATTCCCAATAATACGACTTGCATTGTCTATGAATTTGTTACAAAGTTAAGCAAATCAACAACGATTTGTTGGCATAGATAATTCAATCAACTGGTAAGAAATTAGAGATCCTGCTTTGAGGAAGGCCAAGGTGGTGTTAAACTTACGGCTATGGGAGCACCACGTTCGAAACCTGATAAAAAGCGAAAAGAAAAACTGGAGGCCTTTGACCGCTTGTTGACCATAATGGACGAGCTTCGGGAAAACTGCCCATGGGATAAAAAGCAAACAATGGAAAGCCTCCGGCACCTGACCATAGAGGAAACCTACGAACTATCAGATGCAATCATTGAGAATGATCTTGAGGAGGTAAAAAAAGAACTAGGAGACCTGATGCTGCACCTGGTTTTTTATGCCAGGATCGGAAGCGAATCACAGTCTTTTGATGTGGCTGACGTGCTGAACCAGGTATGTGAAAAATTGATCAGAAGACATCCGCACATTTATGGGAATGTAAATGCTGAAGATGAGGAGGTAGTTAAGGCAAATTGGGAAAAGATCAAGCTACAAGAGAAAGGTAATCAGTCGGTTCTTGGCGGTGTTCCAACTTCGTTGCCTGCATTGGTCAAAGCCATGCGAATCCAGGAAAAAGCACGGGGAGTGGGCTTTGACTGGGACAATCAAGAACAGGTTTGGGAGAAGGTGCAAGAAGAAATCAATGAATTTCAGGAAGAACGTGACAAGGAAAAGCAAGCGGGAGAGTTTGGAGACCTACTTTTCTCTCTCATTAACTATGCACGGTTTGTAGACATCAATCCTGAAGATGCACTGGAAAGAACCAACAAAAAATTCATCAAGCGTTTCCAATTCCTGGAGTCAGAGTCGAAGAAAGATGGTAAAATCCTTTCGGATATGACCTTGCCAGAAATGGACGAGTATTGGGAAAGAGCGAAGAAGATTTAACTCTCAATCTTTGTAAATTAGGACCACTGCATGTGCAGCTACGCCTTCCTCTTTTCCTACAAAGCCCAACTTTTCGGTAGTGGTTGCCTTAATGGAAACGTCATCTTCGTCCAGGTTCATTACTTCTGCCAATACTTTTTTCATCTTAGGAATATGTGGATTGATCTTGGGCTGCTGAAGACATATTGTGGAATCCACGTTACCTATCATAAACCCTTTTTCACCAATGAGATCAATGGTCTTTTTCAACAAAATTTTGCTGTCTATTCCCTTGTAGGCTGGGTCTTTGTCCGAGAAATGGTAGCCAATGTCTCTCATGTTGGCTGCGCCGAGCAAGGCATCACAGATCACGTGAATTAGCACGTCTGCATCAGAATGTCCATAGGCTCCATGAGAATGTGGTATTTGAATTCCGCCAAGCCAGAAGTCAATTCCTTCCGCCAAGGCATGAACATCGTATCCATATCCAACTCGAATGTTAGGTTTCATGCGTTCAAAGATCGCTTAATTTAAGGTTCATCCTAATCTGAGAGACAAAAATCCTAATCATCTCTAAGTGAATCAACTGGATTGGCAGTAGATGTTCTAAGCGTCTGAAAACCAATGGTACTTCCCATCAAAACAATCATCACCATAAAAGAAATGATGAAGTTCAACGGCGATATCTCTATGCGATACGCAAAATTATCCAACCAGGAATTCATAGAATAGATCCCTAGCGGAACTGAGATGACCAGACCAACTCCCAACAGCAAGAAATACTCTATCCCAACCAGTCGAATTAAAGATATTGGGTTTGCTCCCAGTACCTTTCGAATAGCCAGTTCCTTCATTTTGGTTTTGAGAACGTAGGCTACTAGCCCGAAGATTCCCAGAAATGCAATCATGATCGCCAGCATACTAAATATTGAAAGCAATGCAAGCTGCTTTCGCTCAGATTTATATTGATGTTCATAAAGCTGGTCAAGGAATTCGTATTCAAGCTTAAAGTTGGGGAAAAGCTCATTCCAGGATGCTTCGACTGATCCTATTACATTCACGACGTCTGCTGTTTCCATTCTAATTAAGATGGTCCCCATCCACAGCGGTTCATATACGTAGATGGTCGGATCGATTGAATTCTTAAGTGAGGCTTGATGGTAATCTTCTATTACACCTACGATGGGGCCTTCTTTTAATTCGGTCACTAGTTCAAAACTGGCCTGCTTTCCAAGCACTTCTGAGGGATGAGCCATGCCCAAGGCGCGAAGAGCAGTTTCATTAATTATATAGGCTCTTGGCTGCTCTGCAAGGTACTGTTGGTACGTATACTCTTCGGTAAATTGAGGACAGACTTTAGGGGTGATGTTGGCAGGGAAAAATGTACCCTCCAGAAGGTCAATATTCATCACCTCAAAAAAATCATGCCCCACTACCTGTATGTCAAACGTTGGTGCTTCATCTCTGCTGCTATGAAGGCCTGAAACCTTAAAGAATCCAGCGTCCCTAATTTCACTGGAAGGTACTTGCATGCACGCGCTGACACTCTGTACGCCTGGTAAACCACTCAGCTTCTCCTTGAGTACCAAGTACTGATCTTTAATGTTATTAGGAATTCTAGGCATAGTCAAAACCTGTTCAGCTTTCATTTTGAGGTTTTTAGCATTCATAAAAATGAACTGATCTGAGGCTATCAATGCACTACAAATCAATAAGATCGCAATGGCAAACTGTGCAGTAAGCATGATTTTTTTAATTCCGAAGGAAGTAGTGCCTAGTGCGCTATACGTTGGCAGGTGTTTCTTAATCAAATGAAGTGCCTTCAATTTTGAGGAGATAGAGGCAGGATATATGCCTGCCGTCAAACCAATCAAAAGTGTTATTCCAAGGAGCAGGACTGCAAAAATAAACCAGTCCATTACTAAAACAGCCCCGGTAAATTCGCGAAAGGAAGGATAAAAAAGGATGATCAACCCACTTCCAATGAGGAATGAACAAGTTCCATAAAGCGTGGTTTCGGTGATCGCTGCAGCTGCAATTTGTCTGTTAAAGGCTCCTAGTGCCTTCCTGACGCCAACCTCTTTCATTCTTGATAAGTAAGCCACCGCACTTAAGTTAGTGAAGTTGATCAATCCAATAAATAAGATCATGAGCCCGATGCATACGAATATCTTAATGTTTTGCAGGCTGCCATTTGGAACGATTTCTCGTGCGAGTTTAGACGTTAGGTGAATGTCTTCAATCGGCTGTAACACCAGAGATTCTTTTTGGATTTCATTGGCAGTATGCTTGGTGACAAACTCCTCGATCGTTTGATTCAGCGTAGTAAGCTCCACGCCCTCGTGTACTGAAATGTAAGAATAGGCCCACCATGTTCTTTGCTCAGGGCTGTCAAAAGATATTAGCGCATTGATGGGAATATGGGTGTTTTTTGGCATATCCCGTATCACACCAGTGATCTTATATCTGACAGCTTCGGGGTGCCACTCGCCAGCAATGGAAATTTCTTTACCCAGACCGTCTTTTTCACCAAAATACTTTTGAGAAAGAGATTCGGTGATGACAATGGATTTTGGATTTACCAAGGCAGATTCCGGATCACCTTCAACAAAATGGAAACTAAAAAGATCAAACACTTCAGGATCAGTTTGGTACACATGGTCTTCAATGAAGTTTCGTGTGCCAATTTTGAAATATTTCTGTTCATGATTTTGAAAACGGACTAATGCTTCGATACCACTGATTTCGTCAGGGATCTGATTGATGTAGTCTACAGGTACTCTTGCCCAGTGAGTGGTTCCATTGCTAGACGCTGTTTTGTACGTAACCCGATAGATGTGCTCCCTGTTCTCATGAAAGTCTTCAAAGCTCAACTCGTAGTGGAGATAGATTCCAATGAGGCCGAATGCCGCAACCGCCAGGGATAAACCCATCAGGTTAAGACTTCCATATAGTGGGTTCTTACGAAAATTCCTAAGAGATAAAATGATGTTTGTCTTAAGCATTGTTCTTCCTGTTTTACTTGAATACCTTTTTGATTTGATCGCGTATGATTTTGCACATCGGATCACATTCCACCAGAATCTAAGTTTTGGAAATTTTCTACCTAATTCGGAATCTATTTCAAATTGCTCTACAAGGTCTCCTTCCAGTTCTTCGAGCATGAGCTCTGAGCAATACCAACGAAGTAGTTTTAGTGCCAGCTTTGGAGGTCGACTATCCATTGTATCCCAGGCTTAGATTCGGTACCTGATTCCTTAGTTTGTCCCGTAATTCATTTAGCCGGTTGAGTGACGCAATCGCCTGTTTCGTCAACGCAAATATTCGTTTACGTTTACCGCCCCGTTTTGCATTCGTCTCACTCATCTTAGAGGTGAGAAAACCCTTGTCTTCAAGTCGGTACAAAGCGGTATGGATTGCACTGATATTGATGCTTCC
>CAZQDI010000149.1:0-10640 GCA_964591785.1 uncultured Roseivirgaceae bacterium | reverse complement strand
CGCCAAAATAATTTGGAGAAAAAAATACAAAAAAAGCAAAAAAAGTTAAAAATGTGGAATCTACCCCACCTTTTTTCTCAAGAGGCAAACAGGTGGGGTAGATATCCCCTTCGCACAAATCAAAGATGGATATAAAGTCACAATGGACAATGTTTCCTACACTTACCCTGGTGCTAAGAAAGCTTCACTTAGTAATGTTTCTTTGAGTATTGAAAAAGGAGAGTCCTTATGCATAAGTGGAGGTAGCGGGTCGGGCAAGACGACGCTTACAAATATCATTGCAGGAATTCATACTGACTTCGATGGAGTAATGACTTACAATGACTACTCTCTGCGTGATCTGGATGCTACCTTTATTCGCGATCGGATCGGTAAAAATGTTTCTCAAGAAGACATTTTTGAAGGCACAATTTTAGAAAACATTTTAGTAGGTAAACCTACGTCTGATATACAAGACGCACTGGATGCCATTAAGGAAGTAGGCCTGATGGACGAAATAAATAAACTGCCCAACGGACTGAATACAGAAGTACTGAGCGGGGGCAAAGGCTTCTCGTCTTCTTTTGTCAATAAGATTATCTTGGCTCGGTGCCTTGCAAAAAAACCAGTGATGCTAATACTCAATGACTTTTTCAACAATTTCACAAAGGGAGAGCGGCTTAAACTTATTGAACTCTTGACGGGAAATAAACATCATTGGACTCTGGTTGTAGTTTCCAATGATCCGTTAATCATGGCCGCATGCGATAAGATCCTATTCCTTGAAGAAGGATCGCCCAAAGCAATTGGCTCGCTTGATGAAATGATAAAAAAAGAAGACATCTTAAAAGACATTTACTAATGGAAAACCTAGATAAGTTATCCGAAACACAACTTTACTCACTTAGAACTTTAAAGACTCCGGAAATTGGTCGAACCGTTGCGAAGGTTCTCTTGGTGATCGTTCTAATCTTCATCATTTTTCTCTTCCTTCCGTGGCAGCAAAATATCCGAGGCAATGGAAAGTTGACAGCTCTTAACCCGAAAAACAGACCTCAAATGGTGGAATCCACCATCGCAGGAAGAATTGTAGCATGGCACGTGATCGAAGGTGACTATGTTAACGCTGGGGATACGATACTTACTATATCGGAGATCAAAGACAAATATTTTGATCCGAACATTGTTCCTCGTATGGAAGAGCAACTAGCAGCAAAAACAAACGCTGCCGTCGCAAAAGAAAACAAAGTTGGGGCACTGGAAAAGCAAATAGTTGCTCTGGAAAATGCCTTGACGGCCAAAAATGCCCAAGCAAAAAATAAACTGACTCAAGCAGCATTAAAGCTTGAGGCGGACAGTCTGGCTTTCTTGGCTGAAAAGGTAAATTATGCAAACGCTGAAAGTGTATTTGAACGTAACAAAAACAGATTCGATGCCGGAAACATCACCCTGACTAAATTTCAGGAAATTGAAACGAAATACCAATCGAGTGGAGCAAAGCTGTTAAAGGCTGAAAATGAATGGCTGCAACGCAAAGCCGACTTGGCAAATGCCAATTTAGAGTTAGCATCCATTGATGCCGAATATAGGGATAAGATAAGTAAATCCCAGTCAGACCTGAACGGGACGATAGCAAGTCTAAGTGAAACCAGGGCAGAGATTGCCAAAATGGAGAATGAGATTACGAATGTTTTGGTCCGTCAATCACAATATCAAATAATTGCACCACAGTCCGGTTATATGGTTCAAGCCGTAAAAGTGGGTTTAGGTGAAACAATAAAGGAAGGCGAATCTGTTGCAACCATATTGCCACAGTCTGATGATGTGGCATTTGAGATGTATGTCAAAGCCATGGACCTGCCACTGTTGGATAACGGCCGGAAGGTACGTGTTGAGTTTGATGGCTGGCCTGCGCTTGCTTTTTCGGGCTGGGCCAATGCTTCTATTGGGACTTTCGGTGGTGAAGTGGCTATTATTGATAGAGTTGAAAACAAAAATGGACTCTTTCGAATTATTGTAAAACCTGATCGGGACGATGAGGCCTGGCCAGATCAACTTAGAATCGGGTCTGCTGCAAAAGGTTGGGTAATGTTGCATGATGTGCCAATCTGGTATGAGATCTGGCGGAATATGAATGGTTTTCCTCCCACATTATATGAAGATGAAATTCCATCCGTAGCTAAGAAGAACAAATGAAGAAACTGACAGGTTGTTTCTTATTTTTATCTGCTATACTAGTTTCTGCGCAAGATTCGGTAACGGTAGACTCAACTTCTTTGTCTCTTGAGCAAGTCCTCAAAATGACGTTAGCATTTCATCCGACGGTCAGTCAGGCAAATCTTCTCTCCCAGGAAGCTGATGCAAACCTAAGAATGGCCAAAGGGCGTCTGGACCCGAAGTTGGAGGTTGACTACGACCTTAAGAATTTTAAGGAAATTGAGTATTTCGACCTACTAACTACATCTCTCAAGATACCCACTTGGATTGGACTCGACCCCAAGGCTGAATTCATACGAAATCAGGGTGATAATAACGGGCAATTTGTCAACGACCAAAATTCAATACCCGAATCAGACGGTTTCAAACAATTGCATTTAGGTGTAGCTCTTCCTTTGGGGAAAGGCCTGTTTTTTGACGAGCGAAGAAATGCAATAAGGCAAGCAGAAGCTTTTGTGAATATTGCAGAGGCTGAGCGCACCAAGGTAACAAATAAGATACTCCTCAATGTAATCAAAGATTATTGGGAGTGGTACGTATCCTATCAGCACCTGGTCCTCTTGAGGCAGGCAATCCAACTTTCTCAAGATCTTTTTAGTAGGACCATGATTGATTATGAATTTGGAGAGGCAGCAGTAGTTGACACGCTGCAAGCAAAAATCAATCTTCAAAAAAGGACCGTAGACTTTCGGAAAGCTCAAGCAAATTTTGAAGTAGCTAGATTGAATCTTGGGAAACATCTATGGTCCGATCAATTGGTTCCTTTGGAAATCAATAGCAGTGTCTTTCCAGTAGAATCGACATTGTTTCAGACTCCAGCTGAGTCCGAACTAAAAGATGATATTTCATTTGCTTTAGAGAATCACCCTGAAATAGGGAAGCTCGTTGGGAAACAAGAGCAATTGAATGCGGGCTTGAAATGGGCAAAAGAAAGCTTAAAGCCACAGGTCGATGTTTCTTACTCCTTCATAAATGCTCCTCTCAATCAAAACTTTGAGTCGGAAACGCTGGATCTTGGTGAAAACTATAAGTTCGGACTGGACTTTTCTTTCCCAATCCTATTAAGAAAAGAACGTGGGAAACTGCAACAGACCAGATTAAAAATTACCAATAACGAACTAGAACTGGCAAATCGGCAGCTCTCCATAAGAAATGATGTAATCGCCAACTATACTCAAAGCGTCGCTTTCGAAGACCTCCTCCTACAATATTCGGGAGTATCCGACAATTATCGAAGACTTTTAGATGCAGAAATCATCAATCTACAAAATGGCGAAACAGATTTGTTTAAGCTAAACATTCAGCAAGACAAATTTATAGAAGCTCAGACTGACTTTTTTGATGCTCTCATTAAATGGGAAAAAAGTAAAGCTGAATATGTATACACAATTGGAATTCCATTTTTAGGTATTCAGTAGTGTCCAATAATGGAATCAATGAGCTAATTTATTGTCCATATTCGAACAGCAATCTTTACCATAATCATTATATTACGCTCTTATAAGCACATTTTGTGTCTTGGCACAATTGTGGACATTATCTGAACAAATCATTAAAACCTGTGGAAGAAGAAATCAACAAAATCCTAATAATAGACGATGACGAAGATGTTTTGCTAGCTGCGAAAATGCTTTTGAAAAGACATATCAAAGAGGTCGTAATTGAAAAGGACCCAAGGAAAATTCCTTTCTTGTTGAATAATGATTCGTACGATATTATCCTTCTTGACATGAACTTCAGTCAAGATACTACAAGCGGTAAGGAAGGATTCTACTGGCTGGAGCAAATACTAGACAAAGATCCTCAGGCTGTGGTTATTCTCATCACTGCTTTTGGTGATGTTGAAATGGCCGTTCAGGCGTTAAAAGCTGGTGCAACGGACTTTGTACTCAAACCATGGCAAAATGAGAAATTACTTGCCACACTATCCAGCGCGTCCAGACTAAAAAAGAGTTATAAGGAAGTCAACCAGCTAAAACAAACCAGCAAGACACTTCAAGCAGATAGCAGCAAAGCGTTTAAGGACATAATTGGTGACAGCGAAGCGATAAAAAAGGTTTTTAAGCTAATTGATAAAGTTGCTGCTACCGACGCAAACGTTCTCATTCTGGGAGAGAATGGCACCGGAAAAGAACTAATTGCAAGGGCAATTCATCAAAAGTCCTTAAGAAAAGATATGCCATTTATTGGTGTGGATATGGGAGCAATCACTGAATCCTTATTCGAAAGTGAATTGTTTGGTCATAAAAAAGGCTCATTTACAGATGCAAAAGAAGATCGCGCAGGAAGGTTTGAAGTGGCTTCTGGTGGGACCCTCTTTCTTGATGAGATTGGGAACCTTAGTCAACCTTTGCAGTCCAAACTCCTCACTGCAGTACAAAACAGAAAAGTGACACGAATAGGTAGTAATCAGGAAATCCCTGTTGATATTCGATTGATAAGTGCTACCAATATGCCGGTCTACGAAATGGTGCAGGAAAACACGTTTAGACAAGATCTGCTCTACAGAATTAATACAGTCGAGATTCAGCTTCCACCATTGCGTGAACGTATGGAAGATATGGAGTTACTTTCTAATCACTTCGTCAAAATGTATGCAAATAAGTACCGAAAAAGTATCTCAGGCGTTGCTCCTTCTACTGTAGCTAAGCTCCAGAAGTATCCCTGGCCAGGCAATGTTAGGGAATTGCAGCATGCGATCGAAAGGGCCATTATCATGAGTGATAATTCTCAATTGATGCCTGAAGATTTTTTCTTTCTCGCACAAAAGCCGGATTCAAACTTAAGTCTGGAACCTGATTCTTACAACCTTGACGATATGGAGAAGAATATGATTCAGAAGGTAGTCAACAAACACGAAGGAAATATTTCCAAGGCAGCGAAGGAGTTAGGGTTGACCCGTGCATCTCTTTACCGAAGACTTGAAAAACATGGTCTTTAAGTCGTTCAAATTTCAGCTTCTAAGTCGACTGGTACTGTTAGTACTGACAATTTTTCTATTTACTTCGCTGTATTATTCAGATTCCTACTTTTTCACCAAATTTCTTGTGTTCTTGCTAATAAGCTTTCAGGCTTATTATTTGTATTCTTTTCTCGAAAAATCAAATCGTGAGATTATTCACTTTCTGGAAAGCATACATTATGATGATTTTACCAACACCTATCCGGAAAAGAAGGGTAAATCGAGTCGCGACTTACTATATCATGAATTCAACGAAATCCTTAAAAAATTTCGTGAGATTCGGGCAGATAATGAAGCTCAACATCAATACCTAAAGACCATTGTCCAACACATTGGAATTGGAATTATCACATTCGATGATGAAGGGGAAGTTCAAATTATGAATAATGCTGCTAAGAAGCTCTTGGATATGAAAATGATAAAGAACATTCGCCAAATCTCAAGGCAGCATGAGAATTTGACTGAATCATTTCTTGACTTAAAGACCGGTGGGCGCGATTTAGTCAAGGTCACAAAAAATGATGATGAAGTACAATTAGCTGTCTATGCTATAGAACTTTCTTTGCGAGGGAAGCAATTCAAGCTTATTTCACTACAGAATATTCAATCTGAATTGGAAGAGAAAGAAATGGAAGCGTGGCAAAACCTCATTAGAGTATTGACCCATGAAATCATGAACTCCGTTACTCCAATATCCTCTCTTGCTGCAATGATGGAGTCAGATTTAAGTGAGTTTCTTAACACCGAAATGGACATCAATAAACTTCAGGATGATACAATCGAAGATTTTTATCTCTCTGTGAAAACAATACACAACCGAAGTGAGAGCCTCATTAAGTTCGTTTCAGACTTTAGAAACATGACTAGAATCAAACTCCCCAATCTGGAATGTCATGAAGTTGAAGAACTTATTTCGCATGTGCTAATTCTATTGAAACCAGATGTTGAGGCTAGCAATATTTCTGTTAATGTTTCAATTAAGCCTGAATTAACAATCAATATTGATAAAGAGCAAATTGAACAAGTGGTTATTAACGTGGTCAAAAATGCTATACAAGCCTTGGCTTCAGGCGAAAAAGAGCACAAAGCCTTGACGATTACAGCGATGCCCTACCCCACAGGTGGAGCATTTATCAACATAGCAGACAATGGCACAGGAATAGAAGAAGAAGCATTGAAGAAGATTTTTATTCCCTTTTTTACTACAAAGAAGAACGGTTCAGGAATAGGACTTAGCCTCTCCAAACAGATCATGAGAAATCACGGAGGTAACATTTCGGCAAAGTCTCAAATTGGAGAAGGAACTGAGTTTCTACTTAAGTTTGCTAGCTAAAGAAGCTGAGTGAAATTTATCTTTATTGTTCAGGGAGAAGGCAGAGGGCATATGACTCAAGCCATTTCCCTTTATCAAATACTAAAAAACGAGGGGCATAGCATCTCTCACGTCATAGTAGGTAAGAGCAATCGTCGAGAACTTCCCCATTTTTTCCTGAAGAATATACAAACATCAATCTCACAGGTTGACAGCCCAAATTTTGTTACTGACAAAAACAGCAAGTCCGTAAGCATATTCAGAACACTTTTGTTTAACCTGGGACGTTTACCTGTTTACCTAAAAAGTATCCATCAGATTGATGCAATCGTAAAAAGGGAAAAACCAGATACTATCATTAACTTTTATGATTTCCTTAGTGGGTTTTATTTTCTGGTAAAAAGGCCTCCTGTTAAGCACATTGGCATTGCTCACCAATTTCTCCTAGACCACCCCGAGTTTGAGTTTCCAAAAGGAAGACTTTATGATCGGTTATCTCTTACACTAGGGAATCGGCTTGCAGGATACGGCGCAGAAAAACTCTTGAGCTTATCATTTCAAAAAATGGATGATTATCCCGAAAGGAGACTCACCATAGTTCCTCCACTGTTAAGGAAAGAGATCAAAGAATTAGAACCTGATAAGGAGAACTTTTTTCTTGTTTATATGGTGAATCATGGCTACGCAGAACAAGTGAAAAAATTCCACATACTGTATCCCGACATCCCCATTCATTGCTTCTGGGATAAAAAAGATGAACCTGCTGAGCTCAAAATCGATGATTGCTTGACATTCCACCAATTAGACGACAAAAAGTTTATCAACTACATGTCCAGATGCAAAGGATATCTTACCACAGCTGGATTTGAGTCGGTTTGTGAGGCTATGTATTTAGGAAAGCCAGTTTTAATGGTGCCCGTGAAGGGGCACTATGAGCAATCATGCAATGCTTTGGATGCAAAAAAGGCTGGTGCAGGAATATCAAGTGACAAGTTTGATTTAGAGCTTCTTCTTGAATACCTTCCACTTTACAAAGAAGTAAGAGGAGAATTCTTTTCCTGGTGTAAGGATACTTCGCAGATCTTCATCCAAAACCTCGTAAGAAATGATTATTAAATATTCTGAAAACCCATTTAAGCAAATTGCTGGGATTTCATATTACAATCGAAAGAGCATTATCCTCTTTTCGGTAATTTCTATTTTGGCAGAGGCGCAATTCTCAATCGCACCGATGCTAGCATTCACTCCCATAGAAATTCCCATCGTCCCGGTAACTATTCTTGGAGGTGCACTGGCCATCTTTTTGGGATTTAGAAATAATAGCGCTTACGATCGCTGGTGGGAAGCCAGAAAAATTTGGGGTGGCATTGTTAATGCTAGCAGGACCTGGGGGGTAATGATTTCCACATTTATTTCTGATTTCCACATGGAAGAAGGAAAGAAAGGCAGCTATTCCGACACAATTAAGTATGATCTGATCAAAAGGCATATTGCATGGCTTTATGGGCTCAAAATGCATTTGCGAAAACAAAACCAATGGAATGATCTAGCAAAGTACATTTCGCAAGATGAGGTTGAAGAGCTTATGAAGTTCCACAATAAGCCCTGTCATCTACTTCATAAACAGGCAGATCATCTACAAGCCATTTACGAGAGTGGTATGACTGACAGTTTCAGACATATGGAGCTTGCTCAGATGATAAAAGAATTCTACGATCTCCAGGGAAAAGCAGAACGGATTAAAGGCACTGTTTTTCCGTATTATTATAATTACTTCACTACGGTTTTCTTGTGGCTTTTTGTCTCTTGTCTACCCTTTGCACTAGTGTCTATTATGAATTGGGGTGCAGTGATCATGTCCATTGCAATTTCTTTTGTATTTACAATTTTGGAAAAATCAGGTGCGGTAACGGAAGATCCTTTTGAAAATAGAGCGGCAGATACTCCCATTTCAACAATCACTAGAAACATTGAAATTGACTTGTTAGAAATGATCGGAAGTAAGTCAATCCCAGCTCCTCAGGAAGCCAAGGTCGGAAGTTTTGGCGTAGTCTACATGGATTAACAATGGCTATAATAAGTAAGAAAAAAGAAATCTTCTCGATAAGTAAGTGGCTCAGAACTTACATTAGGAAGTATGATCGGGAGATAGACCTCCCTATCTATTACACGGACTTGGTCAGGTATGATAATTCAATCCCGCTCTATGATAAAGCAGGCAATGATACACTTTGGGAAACTGTATTTTTCCCACAGGCTGACATGGATCAAATCTATAAAGCCTTAAAGAAGGTCTATGCAATCATGAAGGCAGATGGTGATTTGTCGGTAATGGACCATCTTACGATAGACCGGGTCGATTTATGTATCTACGGGAACACTCAACCATTCCGAATCAGAGTGGTTAATCAGATCAATGATAACTTCGATTATTTCTACATTAAGAATGCAGATGCCTCACGGATCTATGGCTTAGAACTTGAACATTTACTCTCGCCGAATAAGATCAGCTACGTTGTCAACAAAGAGACGCTAATTGAGGAACATATCGTTGGAGTACCAGCAGAGCTCTTTATTAAGAAATACTTGGATAACCCTACACTCAACGAAATTCGATTATCAAAGGAATTTGTAAAATTCAATGAAAGATGTTTTGTTAGGCTATTAGGTGATATGCATTCCAGCAACTTTGTAATTGACATCACTCCAGATTTCGAAGACGTGGACTATAGGCTGCGCGCGATTGATTTCGATCAACAATCATATGAAGGCAGAAGAGCCATCTACCTCCCACAGTACTATACTCAGAATAATCCAATCATTAAAGTAGGACTAAAACACATGACTCCAGAGACCGTAAGACAATATCAAAGAGAAGAGCGGTCAAATATTGCTAATCGGCTTAAGGTAGAAAGAGGTCGGGTAGATGATTTACTTAAATCTATGAAGCAAGATACCTTGTCAAAACCAGAGAATCTCAAAAAATTAGGCCAGGAGCTAGCAGACTTTTATGAGGAAAAGGATTTCCTGACTTGCCGATCAATGGGTGAGCTTGTAGAGCTAAGCCTTGAAATGCTTACTAGAAAACCAAACCTCTACAAAGACTATTAGCTTAAGAAGACACCTTCTCCAGGGCGCACTTCCACGTGTTCTTTTATGGTGGTAGAAAGCTCATAACCCTTGTAGGTAGCATAAATTGGAAATCGAGCATGGGATCGAAGGACAAGTACGGCGGTTTCTACCTTTCGTACTTTGTAAGCAAGAAGCTTCGCCATACAAAATGACAAAGTCCGGCCAGTATTCAGAACGTCGTCACATAAAACAACGGTCTTATTCTCCAGGTCTTCAATCTTCCCGTCTATTGCAATATCGTTGATAAGGGGATCTTCCTTGTCTAGATTGATGGTATAGGTTCCTGAATGAGCTTGAGAAATATCTACCAGCGTTTTGTTAATCTCATCCGCCAGTCTTCGCCCGCCATTATCTACTCCTACCAGCATCACAGCTTCATCCATATTATTTTCGTGAATCTGAAATGCTATTCGTTGAACAATCTGCTCAACCTTCGATTGCGGTAGAATAAGATTACTATTCATTTTCAGGAACCGGCATAACTTTACTGTCTTTGAAGGTAGAAAGAATGATCATCGATTGCAGACCATCTACTACTTCAATTTCAGAAACTTTTTCAAGCATTAGCTTCTGATAGGCTTGAATGTCACTTGAAATGATTTTTAGGATAAAGTCTCCCGTTCCAGTAATATGATGACACTCAATTACTTCACGAATGTTATTGATTTCGTTGAGGAACAAGTCAATATTCTTCTTATTATGTCCTTTCAAAGTAACTTGGACAAAAGTCTGCACTCCAAGTCCCACCTTGTCGGTATCTAACTTCGCATGATAGCTACTGATTATGCCTGAAGTCTCCAATTTTTTCACCCTTTCTAAAGTAGGTGCCGGAGAAAGTCCAATGTCCTTCGACAACTGCGCATTGGTGATCTTGGCATTGGATTGTAAGATCTCTAAAATCTTTCTGTCTATTTTGTCTAATTTGACACGGGATGATTGAATTTTCATTTACGGGGGTGTTCTTTCAGTGACAAAACCAAATAGGTTTTTTTACAAAATTTTATTCTTTACAAAATTAATCAGATTGTGATTTATTTT
>CAZQDI010000148.1:0-10708 GCA_964591785.1 uncultured Roseivirgaceae bacterium | reverse complement strand
CATCAAATACACCATTTCAACGTCATTCGGGAAAGGTATTTGCCGCTGGATATGTGAAGCGATTATCTTAATTTTAGTATGTTTAGATTGAGTATCCTTGTTGCACTTGGCCTGAGGTCCGATACTTTTAATTGGGGACCAAGAACGGGACATAGGTTTTCATTTTGGGCCTTACTTAATTGATAAACAATATGAAACCATCTTATAGCACTGCCCCAATCCTTTTCATAGCTTTTCTGATAAGTTGCACGGAAAAACCTGTGCCGGGCAAGCAGGCACTGGTCACAGAGGGATTTCCAAACAAAGTGCTGGATGCGTATTGGATTTATCTGCCCAAAACGTACGATGAGACCAAGAAATGGCCCATGATCATGTTTCTGGAAGGTGGAGACGCATCAGCAAGTCCCAATCCGAACACTGTGAAAGACGGCGGACCCGTTGCGCACTTATTAAGTCAACAAAATCTGCCAGACTCCTTTGTGATTGTCAATCCGCACATGCGAACCGGATCGAGGAATCAAAGACAGTGGTTTAAAAATGCGGACGGACTGGTTCAGATGGTGGATCAGGTCATCAAAAAACACCATGTCGATCCTGACAGGATCTACCTGACCGGCCAGAGTAGAGGAGGCCACGGGGCTTGGGGAGTTGCTAAGCGATTTCCTGAGAAATTTGCGGCGATTGTTCCCATCGCAGGAGCTCTGAACTGTGAGTCAGGTTGTGAAAAAATGGTGGATCTTCCGGTTTGGATACTTCATAATAGTGAAGACCCGGTGGTGAAGTACGACTATCCAAAAACCACCGTCGATTACTTCGAAAAAGAGCTTGCCAGATCATTCTTGAAAACATCGAACATGAACCAACAAGTGAGTTTGCTGAGGTCTACAGCTATTTTCACCACCTTTGAAAGTGACCAACACGGAGGTGCCGGGTCTAAAGCGTATGGCTCACCGGTATTCTATCAATGGCTCTTGAGTCAAAGGAGAAAGTGAAGAAAAATGTCCTTGCCCTCAGTGCTATTTGATGACTCGCCGAAAGTTTTTCACATTTTTCCTGTAGTAGTCGCTCAATAAGTTGGACTCGACCACTCCCCTGGAGCTGGAGGCATGGATGAAGAGGATTTTGTCTTTTCCCACGTGAGTAATCATCCCACTGTGGTACCATTTCTTTTTGCCTTTTTCTTTGAATTTAAAGTAAACCAGGTCTCCGGCCCGAAGTCCTTCCCAGTTTTTCTTCTTCCCTTCTTTGGACTGGTCTTTTGAAACGCGGGGTAAGTCAATGCCAATGGATTGATACGAATTCTGGATCAGGCCTGAGCAATCAATGCCTGACTTTGTGGTACCACCCCATCGGTAGGGAGTGCCAATGTAGGAGCGACCCGTTTGGATCACCTTTTCAATCTGCTGTTGTCTGCGTTTTTTTTTCTTACTCTGACCGTCTAAATCTCCAATGAGGGTCATAGATAGCAGCAGCATAACTAAGAATTGGTATCGCTTTGGACTATTCATTATTTCTTTAGTACCACAAACAGGTCCAGGTTTTGATCATCCTGTTCATTGAGTAGAAAATCATCAGTACTAATGGAAAGAACGAGCGAATCATCCGAAGATTTCAGCTTCTTCCGGTTTCTTCGGTTTAGGATCTCATAAGGCTTTCGAAGCATGAATGCCGGAAGTCGATGTTGCAAATCAAGTAGGTCGTATCGCATGATCTTATTTACCGATTTTCGATTCTGTTCGTGATACTGCATCACTCGATCGCTCCCCGCAATGCCTTTCATCTCTACTTGAGCAAAGTACTTTTTGCAGAGGGCTGTCAATTCCTCTGCAGTGTACTCTCTGATGTGCCACGGATTCCGGGAGAGCGTCATTTTGATGTTTGGTGTGGTAATCAAAGCAGTGCCACCAGGTTTTAACACTCGGTAAATCTCCTTGACAAATTCTTCGTCTTTTTTCACATGTTCAATGACCTGAAACGTCACGATTGAATCAAACTGATGGTCTTCAAAGGGGAAAGGAGGAAACATACCATCCATAAAAGTGTGGTCCGGATAGTTGGCTTGTAGCCCCGTGATTATTGGCTTGATTTTGTCGATGCCGGTGTAGGAGGTGGCAAGTGAGGCGAGTAACGCTACTCCCCGACCTTCCCCACAACCAAGTTCCAGTAAATCACCTGTGATGAAAGGTTGAGCGTGATAGTAGGCGCTAAGAAGTCGCTGGTGGATAGGATTATCAGAAGGGATCTTATCCGATGTTATCTCTGTGGTGTAAACACTCATGTGATAGCTAAACGTAATTTCTCTGGCAAAGAAACCAAGAAGTCGTGTCAAAAACGAAAGAATAATTTATTCTGGCGAATGTGTAAAAATTTACCGGCATCTACCCCTGCGGATACTCCTGTTTTTCTGGTGAATTAGCTAATTTGGACACCATGAAGATCCGATGGTTATTTTTTGGTCTTTTACTGTCTTCGCTCCACGTCCATGCAATTGATTTCTCGAGAATCAATGTCGCCTGGCAATACGACCTGGATGCACCGGTTCAATTCGCACATCGGGTCATCTCAGAAGATGGGGCAATCAGTGTTTTCCTACAGGTTAAGACAGATTCCCTACAGCGTTGGAAGTTTGATTTCTTAATTCAGGACAATTTTGAGTCTGAGAGGCATGAACAGGTCATGCCTGAGTCGGTGGACACACTTTCCGCCGGTCAGGGTCAGGTGCTCATGAGGCTTGCTTTCGGAACCCTTTCAAAAGATCTGCTGGTCGTAAGAGCTTTTCGGTTTGAGCAATTCTTTTACTACGACATCAGTCTTCGTAATGGAACCATTCCTTTTTCATCGATTTATCCTGTGGATGCGAATGGGTCTCCGATCCTTTCGAATTACATCAATCGCTCCGGTTTTGAATGGAAAAACAGCTCTTACTATTTTGTGATGCAATACCGGGAGTCTTTTAGTACCGCAGACCCCCCGATGGCGGACATGAAGCCCTTGGCACCCAGTTTGACCCTCGATTCCGCATTTGCTTTTACAGATTCCGTTGGTTTTGTAGATGATTATTTCTACACGGTACTTAGCGATTCCTCTGCGGCTTCCGGGGTGACCATATTGAAGGTGCCTCCCTATTTCCCGGAGTATCGACAACTCAGGGAACTGGTGGAAACCATGTTTTATATCACGAGCGAGGCGGAGAAGAAGTCGTTGATCAATTCAAAAGACTTAAAAAAGAACTTTGATTCTTTCTGGATCAATAACTTCAATACCAAGCCGCGAGCCCGAAATGCGATCCGCAAGTATTACCAAAGTATTGAAGAGGCAAATATCTTCTTCACTGACTTCAAAGCGGGATGGAAAACAGATCGGGGAATGATGTACATTGTATTTGGTAAACCCGACGAGGTCTACCGGAGTAACAGCTTAGAAGAGTGGTATTATGATTCTGGGGTCGCTTTTGAATACTCCATTATTTCTTCCTTCTTCGCTCCCAGGACTTATACGTTAAGGCGAAGCAAAGAGCTGGAGGATCTTTGGTATCAGGCTGTTTCTGCAATACGAAGAGGAATTAATGAATAACAAATCAGATATCATTTATGGCATCCGAGCGGTCATAGAAGCGCTAAGGTCAGGCCAGCACCTGGAGCGAGTGTTCATTCAAAAGAACCTGAAAGGTGATTTGTATAAAGAGCTGATGCTGGAATTGCATCAAAGTACCACTCCGCTTTCGAAAGTGCCCGTGGAACGAATCAACAAGTTTACACGCAAAAACCATCAGGGAGTGGTGGGGTTGATCTCTCCCATTCAATACCATACGCTCGATCACTTGGTTCCGCAATTGTTTGAAAGCGGTAAAACCCCACTGATCGTGGTGTTGGATGAAATTACAGATGTCAGGAATTTTGGTGCCATTGCCCGAACTGCAGAATGTCTTGGTGTGGATGGAATCGTCATTCCGATACGGGGTGGAGCACAGGTAAATGAAGATTCAATTAAAACCTCCGCCGGAGCATTAAACTACTTACCGGTCTGTAGAGAGAAAAACCTGCCGGACAGTTTGAGGTACCTGCAAGCGTCTGGATACAGCATCATTGCATGCTCTGAAAAAACCGAAAACTACCTTGCCGATGCTGACTTTACGGTACCCACCGCACTGATCATGGGTTCGGAGGAACGGGGGATCTCAGACGAGATGATGGCGATGGCCGATGTCATTGTCAAAGTAAAAATGGAAGGAGAAATTGAGTCCCTCAACGTGTCAGTGGCTACAGGTATGGCACTTTATGAAATCCAAAGACAACGAGCTAAATAAACCGCTCTCCTTTCTCTGAGCGAACGTCAGTAATAAACTCTCGAAAGATCGAAGAGTCTTCTTTCTTGCAGATGAGCAGTACATCATCAAAATCTGCAATCAGCATTCCATCCACGCCCTGGACGACGATCACTTTGTCCTTTTTTGCTTTGATATAATTGTCTTTAGCCTCATAGGTCAGAGCGTTCGCTTCGATGACGTTACTATGTTCATCTTTTTCTTTTATTTCATGCAGAGCATTCCAAGATCCTAAGTCCGACCAGCCGAAATCCCCGGGCACCACGAATACATTATCCGCCTTCTCCATGATGGCGTAATCAATGGAATTGCTTTTACATTGACTGTAAGCCTTCTTGATGAATGCCTCCTCATCCTTGGTAAAATACTTAGTGAGCCCATCGGCGAAAATAGAAGCGGTATCTTCTTCGTGCTTTTCGAATGCCTTGATGATTGACTCTACTGACCAAATAAATATCCCCGCGTTCCAAAGGAAATCTCCACTTTCGACAAACTTGGTGGCCAGTTCAACCTCAGGTTTTTCCGTAAATGTTTTTACTTTCTTCACCTCAGTGCCGGGGTTGCTGTGGTACTGAATATAACCGTATCCTGTTTCTGGTCGATTTGGTCTGATTCCAATGGTGAGAAGCTTTTCATCTTCCAGGGAAGCACCGACAGCAGTTTTGATGACATCGATAAAGACCTTCTCTTTGAAAATGACATGGTCTGAGGGACTTATGACCAAGGTAGCGTTGGGGTCCTGCTTTAGTATCTTGTAGGAAGCATAGGCAATGCACGGAGCGGTATTCCTTTTTTCAGGTTCCAGCAAGACCTGATCGCTGCTGAGTTCCGGCAGTTGCTCTTTGATGATTGCCTCATATTTGGTATTGGAGACGATCCAGATCTTGTCTGGTGTTGTGATTTCTAAAAACCGATCAAAGGTCATTTGAAGCAGGGATCTACCGGTACCAATCACATCTAAAAACTGCTTGGGTTTATGATCTCTGCTGTACGGCCAAAAACGAGTGCCGCTTCCACCTGCCATAATCACCACATAAATATTTGCTGACATAAAATTTAAAGTAGAATTTTGTGTTTTTAGAATACACGCAAATATATCTCATCCATAATCGCGTGACAGAAATTTGACCCCATTTACGCACCGATTTGTTTGGTATCTGGGATTTAATTAACTTTTATTTTACATCATTGATCTAAATGGAGACAGCCCTAGAAGTGAGTCTTAAGGATAGCCTTAAAAGAGTATTTGGCTATGACAAGTTCCGAGGAAAGCAGGAGGATATCATCAGTCACCTTCTGGAGGAGAAGGATACGTTCGTGATTATGCCCACAGGAGCAGGTAAGTCATTGTGCTACCAACTTCCTGCAATCGTGCAAGATGGGACTGCAATTGTGATTTCCCCGCTCATTGCGCTAATGAAAAATCAAGTCGACCAGATGAATGCGGTCGGAATCAATGCACGCTTCTTAAACTCTACGCTCACAAAGTCCGAAAATACGCGTGTGAAGAAAGACACCATCAGCGGCCTGGTGAAGCTCCTGTACGTAGCACCTGAATCCCTCACAAAGGAAGAGAATGTGGCTTTTCTTAAACAGGCCAAAATCTCGTTCGTTGCGATTGATGAAGCGCACTGTATTTCAGAATGGGGTCATGATTTCAGGCCTGAATATCGAAGAATCAAAGATATCATTGGCCAGCTTGGTGAAGTGCCAATGATTGCCCTGACCGCGACGGCCACTCCTAAGGTTCAGCTGGACATCCAAAAAAACCTTGCGATGGCGACTGCCAAGCTGTTCAAGTCCTCCTTTAACCGAACCAACCTATACTATGAAGTTCGGCCAAAGAAAGATGCGAAGAAACAACTAATCAAATTCGTGAAAGGGCACAAGGGTGAGTCGGGGATTATCTACTGTCTCAGCAGAAAGAAAGTGGAGGAGATCGCTGAGTTTTTAAAAGTAAATGACATCAAAGCTGCCCCCTATCATGCGGGTATGGAGGCAAAAGAGCGAATGAGAAATCAGGACAACTTTCTCAATGAAGATGTAGATGTTATTGTTGCCACGATTGCTTTCGGTATGGGAATTGACAAACCGGATGTTCGATTCGTAATTCACTATGATGCACCGAAGTCCATCGAAGGGTATTACCAGGAGACCGGCCGGGCAGGAAGAGATGGCATAGATAGTAATTGTCTCATGTTCTATTCCTACAATGACATTCTTAAACTCGAGAAGTTCAATAAAGATAAAGCCGTCACAGAACGTGAAAACGCACGTTTTCTACTGGAAGAAGTAGCTTCTTATGCAGAATCTACCGTATGTCGGAGAAAGCAACTCTTGCATTATTTTGGAGAAGAATATGAGATCAGCCCGGACAATTGCCGTGGCATGTGTGATAACTGCAGATTTCCCAAGGAGCAGTTTGAGGGAAAAGAGATCGTAGAGCTGGTAATCAATACCGTAAAGCAAACGAACGAACGATTTGACCTGAATCATATAGCATCCACCATTGTGGGTAAGCTGACGCAGCATGTAAAAAGCTATGATCACCACCAACTGGATGTCTTTGGAAAAGGGAAAGAGATTAACGAAGATGAGTTTTTTTGGAAGTCGGTGATTCGTCAGACCCTGTTGCACGAGTTTTTGAAAAAAGACATTGACAACCCATCCATCTATAAAGTCTCGGAAAAAGGAGAAAAGTTTTTGGCTGATCCGTATTCACATAAGCTTTCTAAAGACCACGAGTACGAGACTGAGGGCGAGGAAGAGGAAAGCGATCGGGTTCCGGTAAATTCTACCGCCTTTGATAAAGTGCTTTTTGGCATGCTAAAAGCACTGAGAAAAGACATTGCGCACCAGGAAGACCTTCCTCCTTACGTAATATTTAGTGATCCGTCCATGGAGGAAATGGCGACCCTCTATCCAACCTCAATGGACGATCTGAAACAGATCGTAGGTGTTGGAGAGAGCAAAGCGAAAAAATTTGGGAAGCCGTTCTTGGAGTTGATTGAAGAATATGTTGAAGAGAACGATATCATCACTGCTTCCGACGTGTTGGTGAAATCTTCAGGAAAGAAGTCTGCGAACAAGATTTACATTATTCAACACATCGATCAGAAAATGGATTTTGAAGAGATTGCTGACGCTCGAAATATGTCCTATGAGCAGGTGATTGAGGAAGTCGAGAACATCTGCTACTCTGGGACCAAATTAAATATCGATTATTACATCGATCAGCTTTTGGATGACGATCGTCAGGACGATATCTACGACTACTTTCTCAATGCGGAAACCGACAGTCTGTCGGTAGCAATGGAAGAACTTCGTGAATATTATTCTGAAGACGAAGTGAGATTGATGCGCATCAAATTCATGTCTGAATATGCCCATTAACAAAACTTTGAAAATAGGCTAAGACCACTGAACTTAGCCACTACAACTTAACATTCTACTTCATGAACATCTTAATACTGGGCTCAGGAGGTCGTGAGCATGCCATTGCTTGGAAAATCAAACAAAGCCCAAAGTGCGAAAAAATATATGTTGCTCCTGGAAATGGTGGAACGAAAGATATCGCAACGAACCTCGCCCTAGACATCAATAACTTCGAAGGGGTTTCTGATGTAATTGTGCAGAATCAGATTGATTTGGTGGTTGTGGGTCCGGAAGACCCATTGGTCAATGGGATTGTAGATTTCCTAAAGAACGATCCAAAACTCAAAGAGGTTAGAATAATTGGCCCCGGTGCAGCTGGTGCGAAACTGGAAGGCAGCAAAGAGTATTCGAAAGAATTCATGAAAAAGTATGGCATCCCCACCGCTGATGCCAAAACGGTCACCAAGGAGAATCTGAATGAAATTTCAAGATACATGGAACGTATGGACCCTCCATATGTCTTGAAGGCAGACGGATTGGCCGGTGGTAAAGGGGTAATTATTACGGAAGAACTGGACGAGGCGCGTACAGAACTAAAGAACTTAATTGAGCAAAAGAAATTTGGAGCAGCCAGCGAAAAAGTCCTGCTTGAACAATTTTTGAAAGGGATTGAGGTCTCCTTTTTTGTTTTGACTGATGGTGAAGATTACCGCATATTGCCGGAGGCAAAAGACTATAAGCGGATTGGTGAAAAAGACACTGGGCTGAATACCGGAGGGATGGGAGCCGTTTCACCGGTGATTTTTGCGGATCGATCATTTAAAGAAAAGGTGAACAAAACCATCATTAAACCGACCATTGAAGGTCTGAAAAAAGAGGGAATCGACTATTGCGGTTTTATCTTTTTCGGTCTGATCAGTGTGGGAGGGAATCCATACGTCATTGAGTACAATGTTCGAATGGGGGATCCGGAGACGCAAGTAGTCCTGCCTCGGATCAAAAGTGATTTCCTGGAGCTTTTAGTTGCGACAGCAGATGGAAATCTGATTGACACCGAAATCGAGTATGAACGGTACACGGCATCCACCGTCGTTTATGTAAGCAGAGGCTATCCTTCTTTCTATGAAAAAGGCCATGAGATTTCAGTTGAGGATACGAAGACCGTGCTGACTTTTCACGCTGGAACGGCCATCAAAGAGGACAAGTTGGTTACCAATGGCGGCCGTGTAGTGGCTTTGACCGGTCTGGGTAAGAACCTGGGTGAAGCCCTTAGCAGATCCTATGCAGGAGGTCAGAAAGTGAATTGGGAAGGTAAAAAATATCGGCAGGATATCGGGTTCGATCTTAAAGCTCTTGGTCAGTAGATTCAATATTCCAAGAAGATCGATTAGTTTAGAGTAATTATGGGATGTGCTAGTTGTGGAACGAATGGAACGGCCGGGTGCAATAATAACGGTCACTGTGCCTCTGGAGGATGCAATAAACTGAATGTGTTTGATTGGCTTTCGAATATGGATGCACCTGTTCTCCATCGATTTGAAATCGTGGAAGTGAGGTTCAAAAATGGCCGAAAGGAATTTTTTAAGAATTCGGAAAAGCTCGACATTGTGACCGGTGATCCGGTAGTCGTTGATGTGCCGAGCGGGCATCACATAGGATATGTATCTCTTCAGGGTGAGTTGGTGAGGTTGCAGATGTCAAAAAAAGAAGTTGCTGAAGAGGAGGTGAGAGGGATCTACCGAAAGGCTAACCATCGTGATCTTGAACGATGGGAACAGGCAAGAAACCGCGAAAATCCGGTCATGTTTCGGACGAAAGAAATCATCCAGCAGCAAAAACTGGAAATGAAGCTGACGGACGTCGAATTCCAGGCTGACGGTTCCAAGGCAACCTTTTTTTACTCTGCTGAGGGCAGGGTAGATTTCCGAGAATTGATTAAAGTGTTGGCCGGAGAGTTTAAGATCCGCGTGGAAATGCGGCAGATTAGTGTGCGACAAGAGGCAGGAAGGATTGGCGGATTAGGCGTATGTGGACGGGAGCTTTGTTGCTCTACATGGCTTACCAATTTTAACAATGTGACGACCTCCGCAGCACGTTATCAAAACCTATCCTTAAATCCAAGCAAGCTTTCGGGGCAGTGCGGCCGATTGAAATGTTGCCTTAACTACGAACTCGATACCTACACAGAAGCGCTGAAAGATATTCCACAATTGGAAGAGCCCTTACTAACGCAACGGGGAGCCGCAAAGCTCCAGAAAACGGATATTTTTAGAAAAATCATGTGGTTTGGGTACAGCGACGATAATAACTGGCATTCGGTAGATGTGAAGCGAGTCGAAGAGATCCTTTTGCTGAATAAGAAAGGAAAGAAACCATTTAGTCTTGCCGAAAATGAATCCTCTGACAAAGTTGATGTCTCAGCCATCAACAGTGATCTGGAAGCAATGGATAGAAAGTTCAGTAAGAAGGGTGGCAAGAAGAAAAAGAAAGGAAACAGGAAATACAGATACAAAGGGAAAAAGAAACCTGAGCAAACATCCAAATGAGACTACCATTAATTGCACTTTTAGGAATACTGATTTGTTCTTGCGACCCTTCCAGGGTTTATGAGGACTACAATGATTTGGAGGAGGCTTTTTGGCATATGGATTCTGTGCAACGATTTACTTTTCAGATCGAAGACTCAACTCGACGCTACAATCTGCTGGCTACGCTTCGAAATGCTTCAAACTACCCATACTACAATATTTATTTTCAATACACCCTCAAAGATTCGGCTGACCGTGTGTTAATGGAGGAATTGAAAGAGTATAACTTTTTCGACTCGAAGACGGGTGAACCCTTAGGAAGTGGATTGGGGGACTTATTTGATCATTCGATTCCCCTGGAAGAATCCTACGAGTTTGACCATACCGGTGACTATACTCTGGAACTCAGGCAATACATGCGATTGGACACCTTGCCTTTTGTTCTTTCTGTCGGTGCGAGGGTCGAGCGGTCTGAGTGAGG
>CAZQDI010000147.1:0-10711 GCA_964591785.1 uncultured Roseivirgaceae bacterium | reverse complement strand
ATAAATTACAGCTGTGAGTCCCTATCGAAAATCATCTCCACTAATTTCGACCTTCACCTTTTCCAGCAAACCAGATTTGTCTGCATAGCCTTTCAACGTTCTTGTTAAGGCCCTTCGAAATCCAGAAACGTGCGTTCCTCCCTCGATGGTATTAATATTATTCACATAGGAAACTACATTTTCAGAAAAAGAAGTGTTGTAACTAAGTGCTACCTGAACAGGAACTCCACCTTTATCTCCTTCGATGAAAACGGGTTCAGGAATAAGGCTTTCTCTAGTGTTGTCTAGGTAGGCTACAAACTCAGAAAGTCCGCCTTCAGAATAGAACTCCTGAATCCGGGAGTCATCCTCTTCCGAGTCCCTATGGTCAACAAGTTTGATCTTAATCCCAGCATTCAGATAAGAGAGTTCTCTCAACCTAGATGCGATGGTCTCCGAATTGTATTTTGATACAGAGAATATTTCTTCATCCGGTTTGAAGGTCACAATAGTGCCGGTAATATCTGTCTTACCAATTTCCTTTACTGGACCCTGCGGAATCCCTTTGCTGTATTCTTGCTGAAAAATGGTCCCATTACGATGAACAGTTGCTACAAGTTTGGTAGAAAGTGCATTCACACAAGAGACTCCAACTCCATGCAGTCCGCCAGATACTTTGTAGGTGTCTTTGTCAAACTTGCCACCAGCGTGCAATACGGTCATAACTACCTCAAGAGCACTTCTTCCCTCTTTTTCATGGATATCAGTGGGGATACCTCTTCCATTATCAGTTACTGAGATCGAATCATCCTTTTGGATCTCAACGGTTATTGTGTCACAATGACCAGCGAGTGCTTCATCAATTGAATTATCCACAACTTCCCAAACCATGTGATGAAGCCCCTTGACTCCAATATCGCCAATATACATGGCAGGTCGCTTTCGTACTGCTTCGAGCCCTTCTAAAACTTGAATATTACTTGCAGAGTACTCACCAGGATTGGTGTTCTTGTTTTCTTCCATTTAATCTGATTATGCTACGCTTATGAGTGCTAAAGATGAATTCTTATTGATTTGAAAGGGTGCTCTCACGCGCTAAATTGTTGTCAATTTTAAACCTTCAAAATTACATAATTTCAGGCTAATATGAGTTATTTTTCAATAGCAAAATGATCTGTTTTCCTATGCATGGGATGCATTTGAATAGGTCTAATATTGGCCGGTACTGAGCATCACCAAAGTACAGCCAATAACAACCTCAATACCTTCTGATTTTGCTTTTTCAATCAGGGATGCATTTTCTGTTCCTGGATTGAAGATCAGTCGAATTGGGCGAAGTGATAAGATGTATTCTTCCCATTCCCTTTGACGTGATGGGTTTATGTAGAGGGTGATCGTGTCAACATTTGATAGAGATGGCTTGCTCTTAAGATCCAGGAAATCTAAACCCATCACTTTACCTTGATGTATGCTTAGGGGAATGACTTCATGATGTTTAGCTCTTAGATTTATTGCAGCTAGGTAAGCATAGCTGCTCCGAGTTTCTGAAGCTCCGACAATGACTGTTTTTTTGTTCATTGTGTCTTGCTTCTGCTTTTTGGACCAACAAATCCAATATTTAAGCCAATTTGAAATGGAATGAAGATACGGGATCTTATTTTGCTATTGAAATAGTTGTCAAAGATTTGAACTTCCCTTTCAGGCTGATCGAGGTAATTTTTATTAAATGACCTGGCAGCGATCCCTATGCCGCCGAAAAGATCAATCGTCCAACCGGAATTTCCTGCATCCTTCATCCACCTGTTTCCTATGAAAATACCATAACCGAAACTTGATTCTGACATGCTGGCAAACCTTTTTGCACCTGCGGCGGCAGTGTCCAGGTGGTTGACCCGATGATTTAAGAAGTTTAATGCAAGTTCATGTCCAAAATAAAACATCCCATTCGGTCCGTCAGGATTGTAGAACTTTTGTCTCAAGTGAATATTTGTGCCTCTATTATAGACTTGAAAAGTGCTGATATTATCTTCCGAAACAAAAAAAGGATCTCTAATGATATCTACTTGTACTTCGTAACCTAGTCGTTCCTGGATGTAGTACTCAATTGAAATAGGAATCTGATCGAGAAAAAGCCATGCGGGATTTGAACCTACAATTACGCCCCTGTACTCGTTGATCGTAGGTTTGAAATATTTGAATCCTCTCCTTTTGAAGCGGTACTCTGGCGTGTCAAAGTCTTCTTTTTGTGAATAATCCTGCGAAATACGAGTCTTAAAAATGGGTTTTTCGTCTTCATAAATGGGGTGGTATGATCCTGCCTTAGATCCATTCTCATTATACAGTATCCATTCTCCCACTCTTTTATCACCTGTTAGCTGTCCGCTCATCTTGATCGTGCCATTTGGATAGTAGCCCACATAGTCTCCCTCATTGGCTGAGAAGTCCGCCTCACCTTCAAGCGAGCCGCTTTCATTGTAATAGTACCATTTACCTGTTTTCATTCCATCGAGCAACTGACCTTTGGATTTCCGGCTGCCACTTGGATAATATTCATTGTAGTCGCCGCTGCCGCTTTTGAAGTCGATCTCACCAAGTGGTTCACCGCTTGGGTAGAACAGCTTCCAATATCCATCTTTTTGATCATCGATTATCCTGCCTTCCTGACTAATTTGACCATTATCATGGTAGTATATCCAATCTCCGGTTCGAAGCCCTTTTTCGTAATCTCCTGTAGCTGCCGTCAGCCCATTTTTGTGGTAGTAGGTCCAAGTGCCTGATTTCAATCCATTTTCAAATCTTCCGATTGCTTCGATTTCACCAGTTTCGAAATAGTAGATCCATTCCCCGTCACTTTTCTCATTTTTGTTAAAACCCTCCATCCTTCTTTTGCCAGAAGGGTAGAACTCAGTATACCGGCCTTTCCCTTGTTCCAAGTAAGATTGAGCTTTTATGGACCCATCCTCATAAAAGTAGTTCCAGATACCATTTTTGATGTTGGTGAAATAGTTGCCATTACTTTTTTCACCTCCATTTTCATAATAGAATGTCCAGAAGCCCTCTTTCTCTGTACCATTCAGAATTCCTTTGGATTTGATATTGCCATTTTCATAGAAGTATCTCCATTGGCCTTTTTTAACTCCTTGCTTGTAGCGACCCTCCGCTTTTCTCCTTCCATTTTCATAGTAGTATTTCCATAAGCTATCAGGTAAGTTTCGATCATACCATCCAAAGACCTGGAGAGAGCCATTCAGATAGAATGATTCGTAAGATCCATGTAGCGTGGAATCTAACAATGAGACATGAAAAATCTCCTTAATCCTGCTGCTATCTCCATTGTGATATCTTTTGTATTGTCGAGCCTGAGAATTGGCCGACAGTGTGAAAAATAGGATGACAATATATAATCCGCTTCTAATCATTGCTGATGATCGAAGACTTTTCTGAATTTATGACCCCATTCCTCCAATTCCGACTCAGACCACAATTCAGGGTAGAATATGACTCTCTGGGCACGAGGAGGCAAGTACTTCTGCCAATTTGTACCGCCGGAGGCTTTGATGACATTTGGATCTCTTTGAAGGTAACGAGTCGCAGACTTCAGGTGCTGAAGCGGCCAATCAACATTGGCTTTTAGGTCAAACTTCTTTAGTTCAGTAGTGATTTCATGGTTTTCGGAATAGTGGAGTTGAAATTTTCGCCAAAGATTGTTTTCTCTGACATTTGTCGCTTTCTCAATAAAGTCCTTACGGTATTTGGCCTCGAATTGACGTAAGGTGAGTGTTTTCTTGCCGGTTGCCAACTCAGTTGCACCTGATTTCCAATAGAGCGATTCATATATTTTCTCTACTTCCGATTCTGGGTGATAAAGGTGCCGTTTATCACTATGCACCAAGCGATAGAAGTCAGTTGCGTAGATTTCTATTACACGGTACTGGCCCGACTGGAATCCACTCGCTGGGAGCAAGGCCATTCTAAAAGCAAGAAATTGGTCTTGATCCATGCCATCTGTCATTACATCAAACGAGTCAATCAAATGCTCAAAATACCTATTTACTCTCTTAGTTCTTTTTAGGAACAGAGCCGCATCAACTGGGTCATGGAACATCATTTGTTCCATCTCATTCAGAATCATTCGAAAGTACAGTTCTGTGACCTGATGGTATAAAATAAATATCCTCTCATCTGGAAATGCTGTGCGGGGTGTTTGCAGACTTAGCAGCGTATCCAGTTTGATGTAGTCCCAATAAGTCAGGTAATCAGAATGGAGTAATCCGTCCAAATAGCTGGACAAATCCTGACCCATAACGTCGTACTTTTCTTCTAGCTTCTTTAATTGAGCAAGTACGCTTTTATCTATTTCTTTTTCCTTCATCTATTGAGTTTATAACGATGTAAATTTGCGGCAAAATTTTAACAACAACCCCAAAATCAAGTAATGAGTGCAGACAAGAGAAACTTCGTGGACGGATTTGAATCACCCGACTTTTATGATGTAGATGATCTGTTAACAGTAGAGCATAAACTAATAAGAACTTCGGTAAGAGATTTTGTCAAAAAGGAAATTACACCATTTATTGAAGGATGGGCTGAAAAGAACCATTTTCCGCAACAAATTGTAGCCAAGTTTGGCGAGATTGGTGCATTTGGCCCAACCGTACCACAGGAATATGGCGGGGGTGGATTAGACTATATTTCCTATGGTCTGATCATGCAGGAAATTGAGCGAGGAGATTCAGGGATGAGATCAACTGCTTCTGTTCAAGGATCATTAGTTATGTATCCTATTTATGCGTATGGTTCTGAAGATCAACGAAAAAAGTACTTGCCCAAACTTGCATCGGGAGAATTACTTGGATGTTTTGGACTGACCGAGCCGAATCACGGATCAAATCCTGGTGGAATGGAAACCAGCTTTAAGGACATGGGAGACTACTTCCTGCTCAATGGAGCAAAAATGTGGATTTCTAATGCACCAAAAGCAGATTTGGCAGTCGTATGGGCCAAAAATGAAGAAGGCAGAATACATGGACTCATTGTGGAACGCGGGATGGATGGTTTTACAACACCAGAAACTCATGGGAAATGGTCTCTAAGGGCTTCTTGCACAGGTGAGCTGGTTTTCAGTGATGTTAAGGTTCCTAAGGAGAATTTGCTTCCGAACAAAAGCGGCCTTGGAGCCCCATTGGGATGTCTCGACAAAGCTCGTTACGGCATTGCCTGGGGTGCTGTGGGAGCAGCCATGGATTGTTATGATTCAGCTAGGAGATATTCTCTTGAACGACAACAATTTGGTAAGCCGATCGCTGGTTTTCAGCTTGTACAGAAGAAATTGGCGGAGATGCTTACTGACATAACCAAAGCTCAGCTTCTAAATTGGAAGTTGGGTAAAATGATGGAAGAAGGAAAAGCTACTTCTTCACAAATTTCAATGGCCAAGCGAAATAGTGTCGAAATCGCTTTGAATATTGCAAGGGAAGCAAGACAAATTCACGGAGGCATGGGGATTACCGGCGAGTATCCTATGATGCGTCATATGATGAATTTAGAATCCGTAGTAACCTATGAAGGCACACATGATATCCATCTACTAATCTTGGGAGCGGAGATCACGGGAATTCAGGCATTTAGCTAAGCTACTGTTACTACAATAGCTGCATTAATTTCTTCATTAGAATGATCAGGTCTTTCTCCGTATCTTTAGCGATGGCTATGATTTCTTCAATGTTGATGGGCTTAAGATTGTCTGGATCGCACTCATCCGTAAGTACAGATATTGCAGATACAGGCAATCCGAGCTGATTAGCTGCTATTACTTCTGGAACCGTGCTCATTCCTACTACATCAGCGCCGATCATCCTAAGGTATCGGTATTCAGCTCTTGTTTCTAAGTTGGGGCCTGCAACCGAAACATAGATACCTTCATGAAGTTGGATCTCGTTTTCTTGAGCTATTTTCTTAAGCAACTTGTTCATTTCTAAATCATAAGGACGACTCATGTCGGTAAAAATCTGTCCAAAAGCTGCTGCTTCATGACCTCTTAGAGGACTTTCAGGTTGAAGATTAATGTGATCGTCGGCCAACATAAGCTCACCCTTTTTCCAATCCAAGTTCATACATCCTGCGGCATTGGATATGATCAATCTCTTAATCCCTAATTCATGCATGACACGGACAGGAAAGACCACTTGAGCCATCGAATGACCTTCATAATAGTGAAATCGCCCTTGCATAGCTACAACCTTTTTCCCTCCCAGCATACCGTATATAAGTTTGCCTTTATGGAACTCCACAGTGGCAATCGGGAAATGAGGAATGTTGGAATAAACAAGTTCTTTTTCTATAGCGATTTCATCAGTCAAGGCGCCCAATCCCGTGCCTAGAATTATTCCCACCTCTGGGTCATTAAAACCCCTATCTATTAAAAAATTTGCCGCTTCACGTACTTGATCAATCATACTATTTCAAATAAATTTTGAATTCCAGAATTCTTTTACAAATGATTTGAGCTCACTTTTTCAATTGCATCCAAAATAATGCGACAGGTGGTCTCTATTTCTTCTTCTGTAATTGTTAAAGGAGGAGCAATTCTCATTGAACGATTATTGAACAAGAACCAATCAGTTATGATTCCCATTTCGATAGCCTGATCTATGATCGCTTTTAACAACTCATAACTCTCGAATTCGACCGCAATCATTAATCCTTTGCTTCTGACCTCCAGGATAGCAGGATGTTTTAGTGAATTTCGAATTAGTTTCTCTTTGGAAGGAATTTTGCTGATCAAATCCTCTTCTAACAATGTTTTGATGGTGGCTAAAGATGCTGCAGATGAAACAGGATGCCCCCCGAATGTAGTGATATGACCCAAGATGGGGTTTTCTGTAAAAGCATGCATTACACACTGATTCGCCACAAAACAGCCAATAGGCATGCCTCCACCCATTCCTTTGGCACTAACCACGATGTCTGGAATAATATCATAGTGTTCAAACGCCCATAGTTTACCAGTTCGGCCAAATCCACACTGTATTTCATCTAGAATTAGCATGGCACCTGTTTCATCGCATTTTTGCCGAACAGCCTTCCAATAGTTTGTAGAGGCTTCCATGACTCCTGCCTCTCCCTGAATGGTTTCTACGATAAAAGCTGCTGTTTTTTCTGAAATAATCTTCAGATCATCGATCTCCCCAAATCTGATATGAGATATACCTGGTAGTAAGGGTCTGAAATTTTCTTTAAAGTCTTCGCTACCACAAATCGAAAGTGCTCCATGCGAGGATCCATGGTAAGCGTTTTCACATGAGACGATTTCACTCCTTCCCGTGTATCTTTTAGCTAGCTTGATTGCCCCTTCAATTGCCTCGCTTCCGGAGTTGACCAGATAAGATGCATCTAAATGACTGGGAAGTGTCTGGGATAGCGCTTCGGCAAGTTGAACTTGCGGACTTTGAATAAACTCACCGTAGACCATTACATGTAAGTGCTTATCCAATTGCTCCCTAATCGCATTTATCACATTTGGATGTCTGTGACCGATGTTGGAAACACCAATGCCGGCGATTAAATCTATGTATTTTTTTCCGTCCTTACCTTTTAAATAAATCCCTTCGGCAGATTCTATTTCTAAAAGAAGCGGGGACGGGGACGTCTGAGCAAGGTGGGTCAGAAATAGTTGCCGTTGCGAAACCATATGCAAAGTTATTCCCAAATAGGGTACTTAGGTAAGCGCAACTACCCTTTTCTTTGGATCGCTTTTTTGGCCTTTTCCACAATATCTTGAACTCCAAGACCATATTTTGGAAGCAATTCCTCAGGTTTACCACTTTCACCAAATTGGTCATTAACAGCGACAAATTCTTGAGGAACAAGCTTATTTCTTACAATCGTCTGTGCAATACTTTCTCCCATGCCGCCAGCAATTTGATGTTCTTCTGCAGAGACTGCACAGCCAGTCTTTGTGACTGATTCCAAGACTGCAAGTTCATCCAGAGGTTTAATGGTGTGAATATTAATGATTTCAGCCGAAATTCCTTCTTCTGCCAGGATTGCTTCAGCTTCAATAGCTGTCCAAACAAGGTGTCCTGTTGCGAAAATAGACACATCAGAACCTTCGACTAGTTTTAGAGCTTTCCCAATTTCGAATGGTTGTTTTTCCATGAACATAGGCCATTTAGGCCTTCCAAACCTGAGGTATACTGGTCCGTGATGTGCTGCTATCGCTATTGTTGCCGCTTTAGTTTGATGGTAATCGCAAGGGTTTATTACCGTAAAATTGGGAAGCATTTTTGTCATGCCAATATCCTCCAGGACCTGATGAGTTGCGCCATCCTCACCAAGTGTGAGACCTGCATGAGAGGCGCAAACTTTGACATTCTTTTCTGAGTATGCAATGGATTGTCTCAGTTGATCGTACACCCGACTTGTTGAAAAGTTTGCAAATGTCCCTGTAAAAGGAATCTTTCCTGAGGTGGCTAAACCTGCTGCAATTCCCATCATGTTTGCTTCAGCAATACCTACTTGAAAAAATCGTTCAGGAAATTCCTCCTTGAAGGCACCCATTTTTAAAGAACCAATCAAATCAGCACATAGTCCGACTACTTCTGGATTTTTCTTACCTACTTCCAATAGTCCATCTCCAAACCCCGATCTTGTGTCTTTCTTGTCTGTATAGCTAAACTTAGTTGTCTTCATTATTGAATAGATAATTTCTTTTGTTGTAATCAGGGTTAATAGTCTTCTAAGGTCTCTTCGAGTTGTCTCAGTGCCTCTTCGAGCTGCTCGTCATTTGGAGCCACTCCATGCCATTTGTGAGTCCCTTCCATAAAATCAACTCCTTTACCCATTTCGGTCTTCATTAAGATCATTTTAGGCTTTCCGTTTCCATTGTTGGATTTGGCAGTTTCAATCGTTGAGATGAGCTCTTCAAGGTGGTTTCCATCACATTCACTAACCTCCCATCCAAACGCTTCATACTTTGCTCTTAAGTCGCCAAGGGAGTTAACATCATCAACGGGTCCGTCAATTTGCTGGCCATTGTAATCAATGGTAGCAATAATATTATCCAGTTGATTATGTGCGGCAAACATTGCAGCTTCCCAGACTTGACCTTCCTGTTGTTCACCATCCCCCATCAGAACAAATACATTTCTTGGATCATTATCAACTCTTTTTGCAAGGGCTACTCCAATTGCTACGGAGAGTCCTTGGCCAAGGGAGCCAGATGCAATCCGTATACCAGGGAGTCCTTCTTCTGTGGCAGGGTGCCCCTGAAGTCTTGAGTCAAGTTTTCTAAATGTGCCCAGTTCGCTCACATCGAAAAAACCGGATCTAGCCAACACACTGTAAAAGACAGGTGAAATGTGACCATTTGATAGAAAGAATACATCTTCATTTTTCCCTTCGGCATTAAAGGAAGGATCGTATTTCATGATGTGGTGGTAAAGAGAAACAAAGTACTCGGTACATCCTAGTGATCCACCTGGGTGACCTGAATTAACAGCATGGACCATTCTAACAATGTCTCTTCTGACTTGCGAACATATTTTTTTGAGCTGATTCAGCTCTTCGGAGTTAGGCATTTCTAATTTTTCTTCAAAAATATGATTTAAAGGCAAATAATCTCTTTGCAGGATTGTAAAAACACCTGAGGTGTCAAAATAAAAAGTTATGAAATTTGTAAAAAAGGGAATATTCTAGTTTAATCGGTCTAAAGATTAGATTAATCTCTTAAAAATATTGTTTGATCGAGGGAATTTTCTTTTTTTTACCCCTTTGTAATCTAATTGTTAACCAAAAAAGTATTGTATGAAGAGGATACTACTACTTAGTGTTTTGGTTCTTTTAGCTGTGGCGACTGCCATGGCTCAAAGAACCGTCTCAGGTACGGTGACCGATGAATCGGGAGAACCATTGCCTGGCGTGAACGTGCTTATTAAAGGCACAACCACGGGTGCGCAAACAGATCTTGAGGGTAATTATCGATTATCCGTTGAAGATGGAGCGACACTCGTAATTTCATATGTTGGATTTGAAACCCAGGAAATAGTTGTTGGCAATCGTACAACGATTGACGTAACTATGGGTGGTGCTGTGGAGCTACAAGAAGTAGTTGTTACTGCCTTGGGTATCACCAAAGAGAAAGCTTCTCTTGGATATAGTGTTGCCAGCGTAGGTGCTGAAGCACTAGCCAATAGACCGGAAGCTGACGTATCAAGATTACTTCGTGGACAAGCCGCGGGGGTTGATATTACTCAGACATCAGGTCTTGCTGGAGCAGGTACCAACGTAATTATCAGGGGTTATTCATCAATTTCAGGTAGTAATCAGCCACTATTTGTTGTGGATGGTGTGCCATTCAATACAAGTGCTAATTCAGGTAACCAATCATTTGGTACTGGTAGTGCAACTGCGTCTTCAAGATTTTTGGATTTGGATCCAAATAACATCGCTGACATCTCTATATTGAAAGGTCTGTCAGCTACTGTATTATATGGAGAAGCAGGAAGAAATGGTGTTGTTCTTGTGACCACAAAAACTGGCCAAGGCGGTGGTGATCTAAACAAGAAAACCGAGATTAATGTAACTCAATCAATTTTCCAGACGGAAATTGCAAACCTTCCTGACTACCAGGACTCTTACGGTAACGGCTTTGGAGCATTTGGTTTTGGATGGTTCTTCTCGAACTGGGGTCCAAGATTTGATGATACTCGTGAGTCTTCCTACGGGGACAACT
>CAZQDI010000146.1:0-10722 GCA_964591785.1 uncultured Roseivirgaceae bacterium | reverse complement strand
AACCATCTCCCCTGCTCCTGTCATCTCAACCGAAGGGAGGGATCTCCTGAGTGGAGTAGGTTCTTACACTACCTCTATCCGAGACAATGCTACCGCTTCACAAACCTGAGGGTCTCCTGACCATCAAGGTCGAGCGAAAGCAAGTACACGCCTGCCGCTAATCCGCTCACATCAGCGGTCAATCCCTCGCCATCCCCGCGGAAGACCACCGGATGCATCCGGCCGCTGACGTCCAGGATTCTTAAATGCTCCAGGTCAACACCATCGGTTTCTTTCAGAGGAAGGCGCAGTTGGTGGGTCACCGGATTGGGGTACAGCGTCAGAAAGGCTTCCTCGACGCCAAGTGGTGCGTCATAGGAGAATCTAACCGAATACTCTGACCTGGCGTCCCCATCCTCTGCAACCACCAAAATGGTGGTAGTCCCTGGAATGGAGGTAGCTTCTGTCACCTGTGTCAGTGCCTTGGTGCTGCTCGTAGTGATCGAGACGTCCGGGACCGTCGTGACACTGGGATCCAACTGAAGCGTATACCCTAATTGAGCAACAGAGAAACCCGCAATCGTAGTGCCATCAATTTTTAGATCACTCAGTGTGGCATCGTCACTAATGGCATTTACCACCTCTATTTCGTCTACCAGGAAGGTCCAATTGGCACTGCCATCACCCATGGTGCCATTGTCCCAAATCAAAGTAATGGCGTTGTAGTCGTCTTTATCCAAGCCAGCAAAATCAAACCCAAAGACTTCCCACTCATTGCTTTTGCTGTTGGAAAGAATCTTTTCGTTGGAACCAGTGGGTGACTCCAGCTTAAACGTTAAAGGCACCCCTGCCCTGGGTGCATTCACTTTCACTTTGATGATTGATCCCGCTCCGAAATCGACCGGAAAATCAAGCGGCAGAGATACACCACCGAAGGTTTCACCTGGCGATTTTGTGGTCTGAATTACTTTGCCAGACGTATTTAAGAGATCAGGATCGGGATTGTCAACAATGCTCGCAAATCCACCACCAAAATTGACGAAGTCGTAGCTGCCATCCGTTTCAAAAGCAAGGGGAACTGAAACCGCACGCTTGAAATTGATGCGGTAAACATTTACGTCGGATGCATCCTGTGAGGTCACCGTCACAGTTGTGGTGCCCGGAATGGTGGTCGCTTCATCTACCTCCACTTCGGCCAACTCGCTGTTCAGCTCAAAACTTACCGTTGGTACCTCGGTGACATCCGAAGGCACCAAGACGGAATAGTCGAAGCGATTGATGTTAAATCCATCCACAGTTTCCTGGTCTATTTTAAGATCTTTCAAACGGGCTTCCTGTGCCTGAGGAACGGTCTCTTCGTAGACGCGCACATAGTCAACCTCCATGGCGCTCTCCGTAAAATTAGGATCGATCGATCCGCCAAGGGTACCCCCCATGGCTACGTTCAGCAAAATGTATTGAGGTTGATCAAAAGGCCAGGTATTTCCATTTCGGCCAATTGCTGGATATTTGGTTTCGGGGTTGTAAGTATAATATACCTGATCATCTACCAGGAACTGGATTTCTTCTTCCGTCCAGATGATTGCATAGTCGTGGAATTCGGTGGTAGCTGTAGCCAACCCGGTTGAGCTTGTATTGGAAGTGCCTCCAAACTCCTGCCCATGGTGTACGGTCGCATGGACCGTCCCTTTGGCGGTGGCCTGCCCGAATTGTTCCATGATGTCTATTTCGCCGCAAAACGGCCAGGGCACCTGATCGATTCCATCATTCCAATAACCTCCAAGCTCATCAATATTCGTTCCCAGGGTCCAAATGGCTGGCCAGGAGCCGACCCCATTGGGAAGTTTCGCGCGCACCACGACCTTCCCGTACGTAAAGTCGTACTTGGAGGTGAGTCGGGCGGAGGTGTATTCTTTGGTACCCTGCGAATCCGTAAATGTTTCTTTCTTAGCTATGATCTTCAAGACCCCATTTTCAACCTTCGCATTGTCAATACGATCCGTGTAGTGCTGCTGCTCATTGTTGGCCCAACCTACCCCAGGAATGATCCATTGGGTCTGAAAAGCCCAGTTGTTCTCGTCCGGCAAGCCATCGCCATCAAATTCGTCGGACCATACCAGCGTAAATTCTGGTTGTGAAGTCGTCTCTTCACCGGCCTTTTCAGTGAATAATGAAGACCAGGTGAAAACAAGCAGGCTGGATATAAAAATTTTCATAGAAACAGCTATTAGTTGAAGATTCTAAAATACTCAACCTCTAAAATGCCTCTTAACTATGAGAATACTAATTTTTTAACCACATCAAAAACTATACAACAAAAAACCCTTGCCAATTGGCAAGGGTTTTTCTTTGAGTTCAGACCGGGATCAATCCCAGATCTCCTCCAGCTCTTCCAACGATTTTCCCTTGGTCTCCGGGACGTACTTCCACGTGACAAAAATGATCAGTGAAATGCAGAAGATAAAGATGAAGTACGGTAAGGACTGATTCCAGAAGGCTCCATTGTTGGCTTCGCTTTCCACCACGATCGGGAAGCTTTGAGAGACCACATAATTCATCGCCCATTGCACGGCCACTGCGATGGACATGGCCACACTCCGGATCTGGTTGGGGAACATTTCGGACAACAAAACCCAGACCACCGGACCCATGGACAAGGCAAACGAACCGATAAAAATGAGCACACCCAACAATGACACAATGCCTACATTGCCTGCCATCAGGGTACCGCCCAGCATCAGGAATCCCAAAATCATGCCGACTGAACCCATAAAGATCAACGGCTTTCTTCCAAATTTATCTACCGTACCCATGGCAATGAACGTACAGACAAGGTTGACTCCGGCCAGTAACAATTGCTGCTTCAGTACGTCTTCCTCCCCAAAACCCAATGCTTTTTCAAAGATGTCTGCTCCGTAGTACAGCACCGCGTTGATACCCGTCAGCTGTTGCAAGGCCGAAAGTGCGGACCCTACCAGCAGGATGTACAGGAACTTGTTGTTTTTGAACACCGCCAATCCCTGCTGATCCTCCGCGGAATTGATGGACTTGGAGATTTCCTCCATTTCGTCTTTCACGTAGTCTTCTCCATGAATCTTGGTCAGGATCATTTTTGCTTCTTCCTCTCTGCCGACCATCATCAACCAACGCGGGCTTTTCGGAACGAGGAAAAGCAGAAAAAGAAACAGCAGGCACGGGATCAGTTCTGACCAGAACATTAGTCTCCATCCTTGATTCAGGTTGTAGTCGGAGTCTCCGGAGTTGCCAATCCCATAGGTGGCCAGGAAGACCACAAAAAATCCTACTACGATGGCCAGCTGATAATAGGTCACCATTCGACCCCGGATGTTGGCAGGAGAAAGCTCCGCGATGTAGGTAGGCGCATTCATGGAAGCGACACCTATTCCGAGCCCACCAATGATTCGGAATACCACCAACAAATCAACGGACTGAGGAAGGAATGACGGCAGTCCCGACCCCCAGGCCGAAAGGGTAAAAAGAATTGCCGAAACAATCAACGAGTTCTTTCTCCCAAATTTCTTACTTAGCACCCCGGCTACGAGAGCCCCTACAAAACAACCGATCAGTGCACTCCCAACGACCCACCCTTTGGTGGCAGCTGTCAAATCAAAAAACTTGCTAAAGTAAAACTGGGTCCCATTGATTACCCCGGTATCATATCCAAACAGCAGTCCTCCCAGGGAGGCCACAATGGTGATTAAAAGAAGATTGGCACTTTTCATTCGTGGTCAGGTTAATTTATTTTATTGTACTTATTCGCCCAGCGTATGTCACTGGACGCACTTTAACTTGGGAATATACCAAGAAAAATAGATTTTGAGACCGCTTAGACACATAGATGCATACTTTCTTTACAAAAGAAAAAACCTCACGTCATTTTTGAATTACTTTACGTCATGAACCTGACCAGACTAAATCAATCCGGGCTGTACATTGCTTTGCTCAGCCTACTCGTATGGGGGTGCTCCCCATCAACAGAAGAGACCAAAAGAACGTATCAAACAATCGGCAGCATCGAGGTGCTGGACGAGCGGCTGCAGGCCATCGTTGACCCGGGCGCCGACATTGAAATACTGGCCAGTGGATTCAGCTGGTCTGAGGGCCCTGTTTGGGTTCCTGCACTCAACAGCCTGCTCTTTAGCGATGTCCCGATGAACAAAGTCTATCAATGGAATGAAGCGGACAGCATCACGGTCTATCTTGAGCCTTCAGGCAATACGGGGTTTGCACCTGCTTCCACCGGAGAGGGAGCGAATGGATTGATGCTCGACAATGAGGGCAATTTGACCCTCTGCCAACACGGTGATCGTCGGGTTGCAAAATGGACCACTTCAGAAGCGGGCGGATCCTTTGAAACACTGGTGCAAACTTTTGAAGGAAAGCGCTTCAATAGTCCCAATGACCTCGCCATTGCCTCAGACGGCTCCCTGTTTTTTACCGACCCTCCGTATGGATTGGCCAGACAAGACGCCGATTCACTGAAAGAGATCAGCTTTAATGGAGTCTATGTGGTAAAGGATTCGACCCTCACCTTAATTGACTCCACCCTGACACGTCCCAACGGTGTAGCGCTTTCACCGGATGAACAAACCCTGATCGTAGCCAATTCCGATGAGAAAATGGCCATCTGGAGGACCTATGACCTCCGACAATCCCCTCTGGTTGGCAACCTCCTTTTCGACGCGACGAGTATGGTAGGCCAGCGACCCGGCCTTGCAGATGGATTAAAGGTCAACAAAAACGGGATCATTTTCGCGACCGGTCCGGGAGGGGTGTTGATTTTGACCCTTAAGGGCGAACACCTGGGTACGATTCTCACCACCAAGCACACAGCGAACTGTGCGCTTAGCCCGGATGAGAAGACGCTTTACATCACCGCTGATGACCTGCTGCTCAGAGTGGCCCTGAAATAATTGATTGCAGCTCATTCTGACTTCAATGTAATGACCGGATTGCTGGTGGCAGCCCTATAAGACTGCATCAAAACAGTCAATGCAGTAATCAGGAAGGACATAAGCGACGCAATTACCAGCATTCCTACCCCGATAGAGATACGGTAGGCAAACCCCTCCAGCCATTGATTCATCAGTAGGATAATGGTTGGGATGGCCAATAGTATGGAGATCAGAATAAGCTTTCCGAAATACTTCTGGAACAAGATCACAATGCTAACAACCGAACTGCCAAGCACTTTCCGGACGCCGATCTCTTTGATTCTCAACCTCGAGACAAAAGCAGACAGTCCAAACAATCCAATGACGGCAATCACAATGGCAAGACTGGAAAATGTGGTAAAAAAACGACTCAACTTTAACTCGGACTGGTAAAGATTGTCCAGCTGATCGTCAAGAAAATGGTAGCTCATGGCTGTTCTCGGCACGAACTGGCTCCATACCTCTTCAATGCCGGAAATCGTCTCGTTCAAATGCTCCATTCGAACCTTGACAGATAAGGCGTTTACCGGCTGCATCGGATAGAAGTTATTGTCGGCGGTGACAGATTCCATGCTCAGAATGGCCAGAGGCGTAATTTCTGAGTGCAGGGACTTGAAATGATAGTCTTCCACAATACCCGTCACCGTAAAATCCCTCGAATTGGCGGTATTCTGCGGGATGATGTTTCGCACCAGTTGCCCGACCGGATCGTCCGAAAGTTGCAAGGCAGCTACCGCCGCCTGATTAAACATGATATTCAATGAATCATTGAATTGATTAGCAAAAGCTCGTCCACTCACCACATTAATGCCCATCGTCTCAATAAAATCATCGTCGGCAAGAATGCAATTGATGGCAATGGTCTCATCGGCACCTGACACTTTGAACAGGCCACCAAAGTAGAGGGAACCACCCGGCAATTCACTGGCCCCGCCCACTTCAACAATATCGCTTCTGCCCAGAACTGCCTCCTTAAAAACTTCAGCATCTTCCAGCAGGTCTGCACGCTCAATGATCAGCATACCTTCTTTGTCAAAGCCTAAAGGCGTATTTTGCATGAAGTTCAATTGTTCTCTGACGATGAATGTCGACCCGATCAGGATGGTAGATATCCAGAACTGAAAGACAATTAATCCATGTCTCAACCTAATCGCCTTTTTGTTGGACCTAAATTTTCCTTTAAGCACCGTCACCGTCTTGAAGGAGGAGAGGGCAAATGCCGGATACAACCCAGCAAAAACTCCGGTCAGGAGGGCGCTACCCAGAAAAAGAAGCAGGGAAGAAATGCGAAGTAAGCTGAGGTGTGTAAGCGACACATCAAAGGAGTTATTGATGGCAGAAATGAGTGCAAGCACAATCAGCAAAGCCAGCACATGACTCATGATAGAAAGTAAAATGGATTCTGTAAGGAACTGAAAAATCAGGCGCTTTTTGCTCGATCCCAGTACTTTCCTCACCCCTACCTCCTTGGCTCGGTCGAATGAACGGGCGGTTGACAAGTTCACAAAGTTGACAATGGCAAGGACGAAAACGAAAATCCCAACGGAAATCAAGATGTAGATGTAGGTAATATTCCCATTGACCCCCAGCTCATTTTGAAGTTGAGAATGCAGGTGAATCGAAGCTACCTCTTGCAAGTAGTAGTGGTATCCGTTCCCCGCCTCCACGTATTCGTCATACGAAATACCGGTAATCCGCTGAATGGGGCCCGAGGCATATTTCTTTACCACTTCCGGAATTCGTTCTTCCACTGCTTCCGGATCGGTTCCTTCCCGAAGCTTGACGTAATTGTGTGAAGCAAAATTGACATAATTCGGATTTTGGAAAAATCGCTGCAGCGTCAGATTGGCCAGAAAATCGAAAGTAAAGTGAGTATTCTCAGGAACTGCTTCGACTACCCCGGCAATCACAAAGTCACCCACCGAGGTTTGGAGTTCCTTCCCCATCGGATCTTCTTCTCCAAAATACCTGCGGGCAGCTTCCTGAGTGAGTACCATGGAATTCCCGTTGGCCAAAGCCGTTCCGGGATCACCGGCAATGAGTTCAATGCCAAAGTGTTCGAAGAAGTTGGCGTTGGCCATTAGAAATTCCGACTCTACTCGATCCTCTTCATTAAAGTCGATCGTCACATCCTCCAAGGGCCTCCACACACGAGTGTGGTCGATGACCTCTGGCAGCTCGTCAAAAATGGCCTCCCCCATGGACGGCGGCGTCACTGCATACTGAATCACATGCCCGGGGTAAATACGGTCCAGGGCAAGTCGGTACAGGTTCGAACCTTCAGGATGGTAGGAATCATAATAACTCTCCGATTGTACATAGAGATAAATGGAAACAGAAACCACCAAACTGAGGGTGAGACCAACCAGATTAATCAACGAAAAAAAAGCAGATTTTCTGAGGTTTCGAAGGGCGACCTTAAGGTAAGATTTGAGCATAGTTACGTATTGAGTTTTCACCCAAATAAACGCGTGCTGCACCTCGAATCCTCAAAGATTCATGAATCCTAAAACGATTTTTGATCTTTAAACTTCCTGAATTCAGAGGGCGTTTGACCCGTATAGGTCTTAAAAGCCTGGTTGAAGGTGGTCAGGTTGTTGAAACCTACCTCCAAGGCGATCGCCAAAATTTTGTCGTTGGAAGGTAACCGCTGTTTCGCCTCCTCGATGCGGTATTGATTGACGAAACTGGAGAAGTTCTGATTGGCATAGCGATTGATCACCAGCGAAACCTCTCGCTCGCTGATCTTCAAGGCCTCCGCAAAATCCCCAAGACTCAAATCCGACTTCAGGAACAATTGGTCATCTAACATCAGCTTTCGAAGCCGGGAAAGAATGGCCTGACCCTCTTCATCGGACAACTTTGCTGAAGCATACTTTTTGGGATTGGACTGAAAAAGGCTTTTGGTATTCAGTCCCACGTAGGCCATGATGAACATCAAGATGGAAAAAGCCAAAGGTCCAAAGGCATAAACCGGGATGACGGTCAGGTAAATGAGTGTGTAAACGATCCAGATTACCGTCAGGGAGGTGATTAGCACCAGGTACCATCGACGCAGCCCATTGAGCAGGTCCGGGGATTGGGCGTATACTTTGAGGCTGAAGAAGACATAAATAAACGATTGCACCAGTACACCAATGTAACTGATAGCCCACCAAATATTCCCCTCCTGATTAGGTATGGAGGTGCGGAACAGCGCATAGATCAGTGCGGGTAAAAAGTGAAGATAGTAGGTCTTCGAAATGTGCCTTTTCCCAGCCAGAATCTGCCCATAGAGCAGCAGCAGTGGACCCAGTGCCAGGTTGGCCGCGATCCCCAGATTCTTGATGTACAAGGGCAAATCGATGGCCGTATAAAAAATCGACTTCGCCATTCGTAGCGATAAAATAATCATGAGAAGGGCCAACACACGGTTGTCCAGACGTTTTTGCCGAATCAGAAAGAACCCGAAGAAAAGGCTTAATCCCAACCCGATGCTACTTAATACCGAAACAACTACTATATTTTCCAAGTCCTTTTAGCTATCAGACAAAAGTATACACATTAACACATCAACATGACAGGGATCAAACGAAAGGGAGACCATCTATCAGATGAGGTAAAAAAGAACACCATCAATGAGCTGATTTATTTTTTTGACAAGGAACGAGATGAAGAAATTGGCGTGATCGCTGCAGAACAGCTATTGAAGTTCTTCCTGGAAACCGTGGGGCCTGAGCTCTACAACAAAGGACTTCTGGACGCTAAAAAAGCACTTCAGGACCGAATCGACGAGCTCAATTACGACCTGGATGACCTGTTGGATGAGTGATGGAGGTGGGATCGAGCCGTCAGCCCCTCTTTTCAGGCGCTTGATTCATTTTTCCGAGCGTTTGTGCTGTTTTCGATGGCGGTTCTATCCTGTTCATTAGCGGTTCTATTATTTCTGTCATCGTTTCTGCTGTTTTTGTTACCGTTTCTGCTGTATTCAGCATCGTTTCTGCTGTTTCTATAAGCGTTTCTGCTACACAATGAATCGTTTGTATCATTTTTCTAACCGTTTTAATGGTTTTTGAAAGAGATTTTGTGTTCCGGAGGGGTGTGTTTTGCAGGACGAGCCGATCGATCGGGGCTATTGGTGGACTGGGAGTTCAACCTTGGTTAAGAGCAGCGTTGCTAGTGGATCGGTTTGCAAAGACCAGTGCCTAATAAGTGGCATTTCAGGGCGTTTCCCGGGTACCCAGAAATTCGGAAATCCGAGCCTGAATCAGTTCGGCCGCATGGTTGATGCAGTAGTCCACCGAAAGATCGTCCTGCATCAATCTAAGGACTCGCTCCAACCCTAACTGCGATTCCTGCGCATCGTTGAGCCGGCTATCGCCACAGATGGCTACCACTGGCAGATTCACTTCCTGCGCAGCCTTGGTGACGCCGTACACGACCTTCCCTTGCAGGGTCTGTTCATCTATTTTACCTTCCCCGGTAATCACCAGGTCGGCTTCTTTGACCTTGTCCGCAAACTTCACTTGCTTCAATAGGGTCTGGATGCCATTCTGGACCGAGCCATTCAGGAGCCCCAGGACACTGAGCCCCAAACCTCCCGCCGCACCACTGCCCGGCACTTCCGAAATGTCCTTGCCCACTTGATTTTCCACCCGACCAGCAAGGTGCGCCATCCCTTGGTCCAGCATCAACACTTCTTCTTGCGTTGCTCCTTTTTGAGGCCCGTATTGATGGGATGCCCCATCAGGCCCTAACAGCGGGTTGCTCACATCGGTGACCAGCACCACATCAGCCCCAAATACGAAACCATCGAGATCTACGGAATTGATGACCGAAAGATTTGCGCCAATCGGCACAACTTCGTTCCCCTCTTGATCAAGAAATCGGATTCCAAGTGCAGCTGCTATGCCCATGCCACCATCGTTCGTGGCGCTACCTCCAACAAATAAGAAAATCTTGCGAGCCCCTTTTTCCAGCGCATCCCGCATCAGCTCTCCGGTACCTATGGACGAGGTCTGGGTGGCACTTCGCTCTGCATCTGTCAGTAGCTCATACCCGGAAGCCCTGGCCATCTCGATGTAGGCCACTCCCTCCCTGATCCCGTAGCCTGAAACAATGGGCCGAAACAATGGATCCTGAACGGTCACTTCCACGTGCTGCAAGTCAAGGACATCGAGGAGAATATCGAGGGTCCCTTCACCCCCATCTGCCAGTGGTAATCGTTCACAGTCGGCCGTGGGGTCAACTTTGAGCACCCCTTGCATGATCGAATGGCAAACTTCATTTGCTGTTAAAGAACCTTTGAACTTATCTGCGGCTATGAGGACTTTCATCTTTTGAATTTAGCGAATCCGTGACTTTAGAAAGTGTTTAATATTTCTCACACTGCCATTCTTTCAGTATCAAGCTGAAATTCGTAAAGAACATGACCAGAAAAACCTTTTACGACCTCATTCTTGAAGCCCGGGTGAGCCATGCCGGGAGGTTGCTAGTCAACTCGGACAAATACGTTTCGGAGATCTGCTTTGCCTCCGGGTTCAACAACATTTCCAACTTTAATCGGATCTTCAAACGGATCATGAAAAAGTCTCCACTGGAGTATCGGAAAACGTACTCGTGAGAAGTTGAAGCTTTACAAGTAAATCTAGTTCAATCACTCTTCAAAAGACACCAGGATTCTGTAATTCGCCGCATCAAGATCCGTATAAGGGATCACCCTGATGAAGTAGTCCTCGTCGGCATTTACAGTGATCTGCAACGAGCTAGCCAGGCCACCCGGCAGAAAGCCAGTTCGTGAGCAGCAACT
>CAZQDI010000145.1:0-10767 GCA_964591785.1 uncultured Roseivirgaceae bacterium | reverse complement strand
CACGGAGTTAGAGACTTACCCAAGAATTTTGGTAGGAGAGACTCATTTGTACCAGTACTCTTTCTCTGATCGTACCATAAAGATCCGCGATCAATCCGATTATTCTGAACTAAGAAGCTATGAGTTTGGGTATGATCTTGAATTAGGCTTTGCTGCTACTGAGAACGAACAAGCAGTAGTGTCGATTTCTGTCGCACAACCTTCTCCGATTTCATCAGTGCCGGTTGTTTTTGACTTCATGAATGGATCAGTCGTTCGTGAGCTTAATCTTCAACAGTTGCTTGGTAGCAACGTTCAAACTTTTCAGGATGCTTCCGGTCTTACGATCAATGGATTTCCCGTCGTTGTGGATTTAGCTTTGAATAGTCAGTTTGTGTTATATCAATATACTGCAGGCATGAATGGAATTGAGATGAGTGATTATGGATATATCTATATTAATGTGAATGGAGATTATTTGGGTCATTTGCAACTTCCATACGTACCAACAGATTTGTTATTTTCCGAGTAATACTCTAATCAATTCCTTACAAAAACCTTATCACTTTCCGGATGATGGGTTTGATACATGTAGTAGTTAATCCCGTCCTTAAGTCCTACATCAGGTACAATAATGCTTTTTGCTCTTGCACTTTGCATGACGCCAATGTAAATGTCCGAGGCTGGGATGATCACGTCCGCACGATCGGGATTTAACTGCAATTTATTGAGGCGATCATCTAAACTTAGATTCTTGAGTATGTCCTGAGTTCGAAGTAATCGGTCCAATGCAAGCTTTCGGGATTTGGGTTCCGGGTCGGAAAGTTCGAATAGCTTATTGATGTTACCTCCCGTGCCAACCGCCGTAATTTTCTCACCTTTCGAGACCGTGTGTTGCTTTACCCAGGTACTCATCTCATTCCATTTCACCGCGTTCCCTCCTTGCTCCAATCTCCTCACCGTACCGATTTTGAACGATTTTGAGTATTTCTTTACGTGGTTTTCATAAATATTAAGCTCGGTGCTACCACCACCTACATCAATATGAATATAATTTCGGTCGTCAAGCGAGGACAGAATGACTTTGTTAATCATTTCTGCTTCCTCATCACCGGAGATGATCTTTAAGTCCAGATCCAGCGCATCCCTTACCTGATCTACGATCTGATGACCGTTCTCGGACTCCCTCATCGCAGAGGTAGCGCAGCCATAAAAGGCGTCAATTTCATACAGGTCGATAAGGTTCTTATAAGCGGTCATTAGCTTAAAGAATCGTTCTTTATTGTACTCACTAATTCTGCCTGTTGTGAAGACATCGTGGCCCAGACGGAGCGGAAATCGAACGTATTCAAGCTTTTTGAAGGTGATCATTTTTTCATATTCAATGACCTTGGTGATTTGTAGCCTTACTGCATTCGAGCCAATATCAATTGCTGCCAACTTCATAGAGCACAAATGTAGGAACTAAAGTTTCTCAAGAAGCATTTAACCTTATATTTGCAGTCGCTTATCAAGAAAGACTAAGGGATCGGGCCCGTTGACGTCTTAGCAACCTTCCGAATGGTTTCGGTGCTAATTCCCGTAAGATGAGTCCTATTCTCAAAAGACTTTCTCTGGTAGGCAATAAGAACTAGAGATGAGTACAATCAACGAAATACTTACTGATCGAATTTTGGTGCTTGATGGAGCCATGGGAACCATGATTCAGCGGCACAAGCTGGAAGAGGAAGATTTTAGAAATGAGCAATTGAAGGATCATTCTAAACCACTTAAGGGAAACAACGACCTTTTGTCGATTACCAGGCCTGAGATCATAAAAGACATCCATGCTGAGTATTTTAGCGCGGGTGCTGACATTGCAGAAACAAATACTTTTTCAGGCACTACGATTGCCCAGGCAGATTATGCATTGGAGGAGTGGGTCTATGAACTTAACTATCAATCCGCAAAAATTGCTCGCCAGGTCGCTGATGAGTTCACTCAGAAGGAACCGCATAAGCCTCGGTTTGTAGCGGGTGCGATGGGACCTACGAATAGAACGGCATCGCTATCCCCTGATGTAAACGATCCCGGGTTTAGGGCCATTACGTTTGACCAGTTGAGAACGGCATATAAACAACAAGCGGAAGCGCTGCTCGATGGTGGAGTAGACATGCTTTTGGTAGAAACGATTTTTGATACATTAAATGCAAAAGCGGCATTGTTTGCGATTGAGGAAATAAAAGAGGAACGAGGTATTGACATCCCGGTAATGGTTTCCGGGACCATCACAGATGCTTCAGGCAGGACACTGTCTGGACAGACCACAGAGGCATTTCTTACCTCGGTTTCCCATGTCGACCTATTGAGTATTGGGCTAAACTGTGCGCTTGGGGCAAGTCAGTTAAGGCAATATCTGAAAGTAATCAGTGACAACACCGATTTTTTTGTTAGTGCTCACCCCAACGCAGGATTGCCAAATGAATTTGGGCAGTACGATGAAACTCCCCAACAGATGGCAGATCAGATCAAGGATTTCCTGGACGACGGCTACATCAACATTATTGGGGGTTGCTGTGGAACTACACCTGCCCACATTACGGCCATCGCTAACTTAGCAAAGCAATATGAACCACGAAGGATGGAGGAATTAGTATGAAGCCTTTAGTGCTGTCCGGGCTTGAGCCTTTAGTAATTAACGAGAACACCAACTTCGTGAATGTTGGTGAACGAACCAACGTTACCGGCAGTCGGAGGTTTGCCCGACTTATTGCGGAAGATAAGTATGATGAAGCACTGGAGGTCGCTCTTGACCAGGTGCGTGGAGGAGCACAAATCCTCGATGTGAACATGGATGAGGGAATGCTTGACGGTAAGGCGGCGATGGTCAAATTTCTTAACCTGGTTGCTTCTGAGCCTGAAATTGCCCGGATACCGATCATGATAGATTCTTCTAAATGGGAGATCATCGAAGCAGGATTGCAAGTTGTTCAAGGGAAAAGCGTGGTGAACTCAATCAGCTTGAAGGGCGGCGAGGAAGAATTTATTGATCAGGCGAAAAAGGTGAAGCGCTACGGGGCGGCCGTCATTGTTATGGCTTTTGATGAGAATGGCCAGGCAGACAATTATGATAGACGGGTCGAAATCTGCGAACGGAGCTATCGCATACTGGTAGATAAGGTAAAATTCCCACCGCAGGATATCATTTTTGACCCAAATATTTTCCCTGTTGCGACTGGCATTGCCGAACATAATACCAATGCGATTGACTTTTTCCGGGGGACTTCCTGGATTAAGGAAAACCTTCCCGGTGCTAAAGTTAGCGGTGGAGTAAGTAATGTGTCTTTTTCATTCAGAGGCAATAATGTAGTTCGTGAGGCCATGCATTCAGCGTTTCTTTATCATGGGATCAAAGCAGGAATGGATATGGGCATTGTGAATGCCGGCATGATTGAGGTTTATGATGAAATTCCTAAAGACCTACTCGAACATGTGGAAGATGTCCTGCTCAATAGGAGAGAGGATGCAACCGAAAGGCTGCTTGCTTTCGCTGAAAACGTCAAAGGAAGTGGCAAACAAAAAGTAGAGGACCTAAGCTGGAGAGAAGATACGGTTGAAGAACGATTGTCTCATGCTTTGGTAAAAGGAATTATTGACTATATCGACGAAGATACAGAAGAAGCACGTCAGAAAATCGGAAGCCCTTTAAGAGTGATTGAGGGTCCGCTTATGGATGGGATGAATGTTGTGGGAGACCTGTTTGGGAGTGGAAAAATGTTTTTGCCTCAAGTGGTCAAAAGTGCTCGGGTGATGAAAAAGTCTGTGGCATACCTGACTCCATACCTGGAGCAGGAGAAAGCCTCCGGAAGCACCAAAGGAAAGATCTTGCTGGCTACTGTCAAAGGCGATGTTCATGACATTGGGAAAAACATTGTGGGAGTGGTGATGGCATGCAACAACTTTGATATCGAGGATATGGGCGTAATGGTCCCGGCAGAAAAAATTCTGGATAAGGCGGAGGAGATCGGGGCAGACATCATTGGTCTAAGTGGCCTGATCACACCATCCCTCGATGAGATGGTGACGGTTGCTGAAGAGATGCAACGTCGGGAAATGAAGACCCCGCTGCTCATTGGCGGAGCGACTACTTCGCGCATTCATACAGCTGTTAAGATTGCTCCAAAATATGACAATACCGTGGTACATGTTTTGGATGCATCAAAAAGTGTCGGTGTATCCACCAGCTTGTTGAGCGATAAGTCGTCAGAATATAGCGACCTCATCAAGAGCGAATACCTTGACCTGGCGGAAGACCACGCCAACAGACAACAAGCTAAGAATCTGATTCCATTTGTCTCCGCAAAACAAAATGGATTACCAATCGACTGGTCTGACTGGCATGCGCCAAAACCTAAAAAGCTGGGGACTACAGTCTTTGAAGAGTATGATCTTGCTGAAATAAGAAAATACATCGATTGGACTCCGTTCTTCTCTACCTGGATGCTAAAAGGGAAGTATCCTGCCATTTTTGAAAACCCGAAAGTAGGGGAAGAAGCGAAAAAGTTGTACAACGATGCACAAGAGATGCTTGATCGGGTTGTCAGCGAGAAGACGCTCGAGGCCAGGGCAGTAGTGGGGATTTTTGAAGTGGAAAGAGACGGAGAAGATGCACATATCATTCAACATGGTGACCGGACTTCAACCTTGCATTTTTTGAGGCAGCAGGGGAAGAAAGCGCCAGGAATACCTAACCTGTCTTTGGTAGACTACCTCCATCCGGAGGAGCGAGATTACATAGGGGGGTTTGCCGTGACTACTGGCATTGGCATTGAGGCATTGATTGATCAATATAAGTCGGATCATGATGATTACAATGAAATCATGGTCAAGGCAATAGCAGATCGACTTGCCGAAGCATTTGCCGAGCTGATGCATGAAAAAGTCAGGACTGAACTATGGGGTCATGCATCTGAAGAGAAGCTTTCCAATGAAGATCTTATTAAGGAAAAATATGAGGGAATCAGACCGGCTCCGGGGTATCCTGCATGCCCGGATCATACAGAAAAGAGAATTCTTTTTGATCTGCTGGAAGTGGAAAAAAATACCGGAATTGAGCTGACCGATTCCTATGCAATGTATCCGGCCTCTTCGGTGTCTGGTTTCTACTTTTCGCATCCGGAATCCAGGTACTTTGGGTTGGGAAAGGTTGAAAAAGATCAGATTGCTGATTACGCAAAAAGAAAAGAAATGGAAGTAAGTCAAGTTGAAAAATGGCTTGCTCCAAACCTAAATTATTCGATTTAGAACATACCAATGAAAATCACTGAACATATTGCGAAGTCAGACGGGACACTATTTTCGTTTGAAATCATACCGCCAAAAAAGGGTGCAAGCATTAAGGATTTGTTTGATCATATTGACCCCCTCATGGAATTCAAACCTCCGTTTATTGATGTAACCTATCATCGGGAAGAATATGTATACAAGAAACATCCCAACGGATTGCTGGAGAAAAAGAGCATCAAAAAGAGAGCGGGTACAGTAGGAATTTGTGCAGCCATTCAAGGTAGGTACAAAGTAGATGCGGTACCTCATTTGATCTGTGGAGGGTTTACAAAAGATGAGACTGAGAATGCGCTCATCGACTTAAACTTTTTAGGGATTGACAATATTTTGGCGTTGAGAGGAGATCCGATCAAATCTGAGCCTGGTTTTGTACCGGATCCGGATGGGCATGCCTATGCAACTGATTTGATTCAACAAATCAGGGATATGAATGAAGGTGTTTACCTCGATGAGGAGGTGCAAAATGCAGTACCGACGGATTTTTGCATTGGAGCTGCAGCATATCCTGAAAAGCACTTTGAGGCACCAAACATGAAATTTGATATTGAATGGCTAAAAAAGAAAGTAGAGCTTGGTGCCGAATATTTTGTAACTCAGATGTTCTTTGATAATCAGAAGTATTTTGATTTTGTGGATAAGTGCAAAGCGGAGGGCATCAGTATTCCAATTATTCCGGGCTTAAAACCTATTTCCACCAAGAACCATTTAACCATCCTTCCTAAGATTTTCAACTTGGATTTACCGGACGACTTGGTGGATGAAGTGCAGAAATGTGCAGACAATAAAGCGGTACGAGAAGTTGGGGTAGAATGGGGAATCAAACAAAGTAAAGAGCTGATGGACGCAGGAGTGCCAGTCCTGCATTACTACAGCATGGGAAAATCGGATTCCGTCTATCGTATAGCGAAAGAACTTTTCTAGCTTTAATGTATGAAGGTCATCGAATGTCCTAGGGATGCCATGCAAGGCATTCATGATTTTATTCCCACAGATCAAAAGATCAGCTACCTGAATCAACTTCTAAAGGTTGGTTTTGATTCTGTTGATTTTGGAAGTTTCGTTTCTCCCAAGGCAATTCCTCAAATGAGAGATACGGCAGAGGTGCTTGATGGTCTAACCTTAGAGCATTCTGCTTCAAAGTTATTGGCCATCGTAGCGAATACCAGGGGGGCATCGGAGGCCTGTACTTTTGAAGAGATTAGTTATTTGGGATACCCACTCTCTCTCTCTGAGACATTTCAGCAACGAAATACCAATCGATCCATTTCATCTGCCTTAGATGATTTGGTGGAGATGCAGGAGTTGGCACAGTCTAATCAAAAGACGCTGGTTGTTTACCTATCAATGGGATTTGGAAATCCATATGGCGACCCCTATGAATTGGATTATGTAGGAGAGTTTGTTGCTAAATTGGATGCAATAGAGGTTGAAATAATATCTCTTGCCGATACCATAGGTATTGCCAACCCAAAGGTCATTTCGAAATTGTTTTCCGCGTTGATCCCAAAATTCCCTCACATCGAGTTTGGAGCCCATTTACATTCTACGCCACAAACGATTGAAGAGAAAGTGAAGGCTGCCTATGAGTCCGGATGCAGGAGAATGGATGGCGCCATCATGGGATATGGTGGATGTCCAATGGCCAAGGATGAGCTTACAGGGAATATGGCTACCGAGAAGATGATTGAATTTCTCGACCAAATAAATGTACAAACCGGACTGGAGATGAAAGCCTTTGAGGAAGCAGTGCGTATGGCTTCATCGGTATTCAGCTAAACCAAACTTCTTTCCAGGCATACTTTTTACCAAATTCTTAAACTCGAGACTTAATAGAATGGAGGCAACTTTATTAATTGAGATGCCAGACTGAATCGCGATGAGGTCAATTTCCAATGCGGAACCTTGTTTGTTCAAAAGATCGTAGATTTTTATTTCATCATCAGATAAATCTGGTAGTACATTTTCCGTGTTGTCATGTGGGTCGAGGTCCCACCCAAGATGATAAATTAAATCATCAACTTTACTGTAAATGAGTGCTTTTTGCTGCGAAATGAGATGATTGCACCCGATTGAATACGTATTTCTAATATTGCCCGGTACTGCAAAAACTGTCCGATGATAGGAGTCAGCAAGATGTGCCGTGATCAAGGCTCCTCCTTTTTCCCCGGCCTCTACAACAATTGTGGCATCCGCCATGCCGGCGATGATTCGGTTTCTTAGTGGAAATAAGTGTCGATCAGGTTTTGTGCCAGGAAAACTCTCGGTTAAAATCGCACCATTTTCAAGCATTTTCTCTGTGTATTTCCGATGCTCTGAAGGATAAATTCGATCAAGTCCACCAGCCAGGATAGCAAGCGTTGGTACATTGTTTTTCAAGCATTCTTTATGGGCGTGGATATCGATACCAAAAGCGAGACCACTTATGACAGTGACATTGAGCTTCGAAATACTTTCAATAATTTGTTCGGTTACCTGCCTACCATAGGTTGTTGCTTTTCTGGTGCCGACAATCGCAATACTCCTCGTTGGACTTAGATCTCCTTGACCTTTCTTGAATAACAGGTTTGGAGCGTCCGGGATTTGCTTGAGAAGCTGAGGATACCCGGGGCTGCCATAATGGAGGATCTCAGCACCAATATGTTGAGCATCTTCGATGACTCGCTCTGCTTCTTTGATTGAATTGGTGCTTTTTATGGTGGTAGCTAGTTTTTCTCCAAATCCCGGGATCTTAAGTAATTTACTTTTCGGGGTTTCGAAAACCTGCTGAGCAGAGCCACAATATCCAATTAATTGCCTTATACCTCTATGACCTATTCCCGAGACCAGTTCCAGGGCAACATGATAAACGGTATCCTTGGACATTTATTAAGGTAATTCTTGCCTGATTTGGTTTAGAAAACCTCTGACTTTCTTTAAAGATTCGATCATTTCAAGCTTACCGGAAGATTCACCCCCATTGGCAATGTAGTCTCTAGCACCTTGCAGCGTATACCCCTTTTCTTTGACTAAGTGATAGATCAATTTCACATTTTGAAGATCATCTTTTGTGAATTGCCTGTTTCCTTTTCGATTTTTTTTGGGCTTAATATTATCGAATTCACCTTCCCAGAAACGAATAAGAGATGTTGCTACACCTAACTCATCGGCTACTTCACCAATGGTATAGTATTTTTTTTCAATCTCTTTTTCCTTGTAGGGCACTTAAGCTAATTAATGTTATCTATTGGTATAGGTGATAAGTCCTTCACTGCTAATCTCAATGGGATTTTCAGGGAAGTCTTCCAAAGATAGTCTTTGAATAGTTTTTATTGAAGAAAGATCAGGATCATTTCTTGGACCATAGTCATAACTCTGTCGAAAGGCATAAATTCTTCCACGAAGAAACTCTCCGGTGGCATTTGTCTTTACTTCTAGGAGTGGTGCTTCTCCTGCCAGTCCTCTTAAATTGAATCTGCCGAATGTGAGGAAGTTCCCGAGGCTGTAGGCAATGATTCGGTTTTTGTATACTTCTACAGCTCGAACAATATGAGGTCCATGCCCAAAGATGACATCTGCTCCATGATCAATAAGAAAGTGCGCCAATTCATAAACGTTACCCCGATCTTCTCCGTAGTAGTATTCCCTTTTTCTAGTCACATGCTGATTTTTGGCCCCTTCTGCACCTGCATGAAAACTGGCAATGACCAAATCTGATACTGAATCCAAGTGAAGGACAATTTCCTTAATCCGGTCATACTGATGAATCGAAACAGTACCTCGATTCGGAGCAAATGCACAGAAACCGACCTTCAGATGACCAATTTTTTTTACGAAATAGGGCTGCTCCAGAGAACCTGCATGAGTAATTGAAAGTGAATCGAGTACCTTTTGTGTATGAGTTCTCCCGGTGATTCCGAAGTCATTGGCGTGGTTATTGGCAACACTCATGAGGTCGAAACCACTTTCCATGAAATTGACAGTGAGGTAGTCGGGTGTTCGAAAAAGATAGCAGAGCTTGGGGTTGCTGCAACTTTTCTGTTCACCTCCATCATTCAGGATGGTACCTTCAAGGTTTCCAAAAGTAATATCCGCACTTTGCAGCGGTTCCCTGACCTCTTTCCAAAGGTATCTTCCGAAATCCCTCGGTAGATAAGTTTCGTCCGGAAAATTGGTACCCGTCATGATATCGCCAACGGCCGCAATGGTTACTGTATCAGGGATGTAGCGGCGGATGGGGATATCCAATTCCTGATTAAGACTGGGTAAAGTGTCGCCTTTTTGGGTGATCAGATAAACAGAATCTACGCCTTCCAGAATTTCTCCAAAATCTATTACCAATGTCTGCGACTGCGGTTGTTTCAAACTTCTGCATGACCAGAACATGCAAAAGATCAAGAAAAACTTCAGGTAGGTTTTCATACTCCATCAAAATAAAAAAGCGATTTGAGAAGTCACAAATCGCTTTTCAAAAAATTGTTTTTAATGCCTAGTATTTTCCAAAAGATTGGTTTTCAATCGCAGAAAGACGGACAATTTCTGCATATTCTGCATCGCTGACATCCTGATAGAAATAGTTCACCGGATTAACTTTTTTACCGTTTTCAATCACTTCGTAGTGTAAGTGAGGGGCTGTTGATGCACCTGAATTCCCTGAGTAGCCGATGATTTGACCACGTTTTACCTTTTGACCGGGCCTAACAAGGAATTGGCTTAAATGTGCATAGAGTGTCTGGTACCCAAATCCATGCTGTATTTTGATGTATTTACCATAGCCATTGAATTTGGTAAAAGTTGAAATGACCTCTCCATCTCCAGTTGAATAAACAGGTGTGCCGGTTGGGACAGAAAAATCGGTTCCTTTATGCATTCTCATCACTTTATAAATGGGATGCATTCTCATGCCAAATCCAGAGGCCAACCTCTTTAGCTCCTTGTTTGATACCGGTTGTATGGCAGGTAGACTTGCTAGTTTTTCTGTATTTTCCATGGCCATGTCCATAATTTCATCATACGACTTGGTCTGGATATACATTTGCTTTTTTAGCTTGTCAATCTTTTTATGATTAGCAAGGATTAGTTCTTCTCTTTCCAATCCCTTCTGTAGTAGGTCCCTGTATCTGTTGGATCCACCAAAACCTGCCGATCGAATCTCTTCCGGAACAGGTTCTACTCCATAAATCACTCGGTAGATGTCGTCATCTCGCTCCTCTAAAACAGTAAGCATCTCACTGACATCAGACATTTCATTTTCAAGAATATCATAGTAGAGTTTGAGCTCCTCGTTTTCTTTTCTGAGTGCCGCTTTAGTTGGTGATTCAAAATAATGATCTGTAAGGAAGAAAATTCCTAGACCGATGAGTGAAGAGACCACGAGAAAACCAAGAAGATTAAAGACAACATCCCATGATGAAACTTTGATTCTTTCGTATCGGCAAGATTCAGTGTCGTAGTAGTACTTTATTTTGGCCATTGGTTGATAGGGTA
>CAZQDI010000144.1:0-10778 GCA_964591785.1 uncultured Roseivirgaceae bacterium | reverse complement strand
ATTTCAGCCGTGAAGTAATTGATACTGCGCTCAATTCTTATAAAGAAATAAAGGAAGAACAACAAAAGAAGGAGGAGGTCCAACTGACCAAACGGGAGTTGGAGGTACTCAATGACATTTCAGACGGGCTAAAAAGTCAAGAAATTGCCGAAAAACTATTTATCAGCGAACGAACGGTAGAAGCCCACAGAGGAAATATCATGAAGAAACTAGAAGCAAAAAACATGGCCGAATTGATCAAAAAAGCCATGAATCTCGGTTTGCTAAGCTCTTGATTAAGCATATTACTTAGCCTAAGTTTCGTGAATCCACGACGAAGATTTCAATGATTGCTTCGTTAAATTACAAAATAGCTTCTCACCAAAATATTTAGACATGTTGATTCATGATTCGGACAGGGTGGTAAGATCCCTGTCCAAAATTTTACCCAATGCTTTCGTTTTTGTCATTGACACCACGGACCGAACATTCTTGTTCAAGTCTGACGACAAAATTCAGTGCCAAAACCTCATTCTTAAACTAGACACAGAGCTTGGCATCGATAAAACTGCAGAAAAAGACGGACATTTCTTCAAAAACTTCTGTTCCAGAGAAATTGGAATGAAATCGCTTGCGGCGAACACATTTGTAGGGTACTGTCTCGAAACTCCTACCGTCTCTGAACAGGCACTTTCTCATGCCAGGGATGCCGTAATCAACTAAAAACACTCATCAAATCCCGACGAACTTACCTTTCCTTAGGCTTTACGCTTAAACGTCGTAATTCACGAATCACATCCAATGAATCGAATTCCTTTAAATTTTTCTTTTTCTGACTCAGAAAATCCTCAAGCATTTGGCGAATCTCCTGCTGACGCTCGGCCTTATCCGAAAGTTTATTAACCATGTACTCGTCGTCTTCGACACTTAAAGCTTCCTTTGTATAAGCTATGTCAGTATCTAATATTGGAATCAAAGTCTGAACCAATGACTTAGCTTTTTTGTAGTCAGCCTCCTCCATTGCCAACTTAATGTCATGATGAAGAGCAAAATAACTACCAGAGCTTCCAGATCCGAAGACTGAAATTGCAAATAAGAAGGCAATCGGATAAACGATGGCTGAAGGACAGAAAATCGTGTTATAGTTCATAGCTTAATTTGGTTGAATACTAAAGCTACAGATAATCACAGCTCGCCCCGTTCAGATTCGACTAATTGAACGTTTTACTCGTTATTTGAAAATATGTTAAACAATTTTCAAAATACACCTAATAATTATGAATAATTCGTAATTATTATGCTTAGCACTAACTACGTATTACTAGCAGTTTTAGGTACTTGCTTCCATTTCCCTGATGAACTCATCCACCGTTAAATTTCCTTGAGAATAGTCGACATCAACACGCAATGCCCGCAAGCCATGTACTCCTTGCAAATCTTCCAGAGCGAGGTCCTCAATACCTTTTTTAAGGTAGCCTTTAGCTTGCAAAAAGTTTAGGTAAGTCTTGTATTCATTGGCATCCGATTCCTGAGAATAAACAATAACGATACTTCCAGGACGAGTGATCCGTTCCTTGGTGCCCTTGATGTGAGCTTTATCTACACGTTTCTTGATGATCTCATATCTGGCATTGTAAGCACCTTCAACATCAAATTTCTTTTCGTCCATTCGGAAATGAACGGAGATGGGCGTGTTATACACCAAAATAAGTGATGCAATCTCAATAGGTGACTTGATGTCTTTTTTAATAATTTGAAACTCATTTTCCATCTCACACATGACAAGTAATTGCCAAAGTCTCAAGTTTCGCAAAAAGACTTGATCAAAGACATCTTCCTCTGCAATGGATTGACCGATGTACATATTGAACTCAACGCCGTCTGTCTTATATCGCTCAAAATAATGCGGGAACATTAACTGCGCTTCCTCTTGCTTCTTGTCAAGATATGCTGCTAAATAATGGTTGATCTTATTAACACTGGTGTCGTACTTTTTTCGTTCCTCATATACAGTCTTGTGATCAGTATCTAAAAGTTGATAGTAGTCTTCAACAAGTAATTTTAACGATCGGTTGTTATTCTTAAGGTAGTCAAAGACGGGATAGACATCTTCCTGCAAAAACTTCAGGATCTTGTGTTCACTGCCAGCAGCTAAGTCATCTTTTAATTCATCAATGAAGTCATTTAATCTGAAATGTAATTCTTCATAAATTGGCATTTTCTGATGCTCAATGGCTCCTTTGATCACATTAAGCACAGCTTTCAACTGCTTGATCAAATCTTTACTGACGGCCTTATTTCTACGCTCAGAGGACCCTTTGATGTCTAATTGACCGTATAGTGGATACAGTCGGTCAAATACAATATCACTAAAAACAGGGTTTTCACCTTCTTGCTGCTTGTGCATAAAAGTCTCTGCTTCTTGTTCAAACCTCCATTTGACCGAAGGATGGATGGTGGTACATTCCTGTTGGATGATCGCCTCGATCAGATTCTGAGCCTCAGTCTGAAATCTTTTCTTCGCCATTCCAAAGATGGGCATTACCTGATCAAGAATGTAAAGAGTCCCTCGATTGAGCTTGAATCGTTCCTTAGAGCCAATTTCGAAGAAACCCAGCAATTCCCCTTCATGTACAACAGGTACGATGAGATAACTTCGATACTCTGAGGCTACTAAGCGTTTGGCGAAATTACTGGAGCCAAACCTGTCTGCTTTGCGATTGTCCGTAATCACAATCGGCTCTTGATTGTTGATTAAGATTTCGTTAATGAATTGACACAAATCTAGCTCGCACGACATGGCTTCCCCTGGTGATAAAAGTAGGCTGCTTACGGCAGTATCCTTCATCGTTTCAAGTTTACCGTTTTCGAAATTTATGACTCCAATGAATAGTGAACTGTCATTGAGCATCTTTCTGATGTTTTCCTTGATACGCTCAAACGAAGTAGGGTCATAAACTAAAAGGCTTGAAGTAATTGAATTGATGGATTGATCTGGAGTAACGTCTGCGAAATTGACAATATTGATTCCACGCATAATCCAACTGTTGGGAGGAAATTTTTCCTTCCATATAGCTATATCACCAAAATTCTCCATCAACTCCTCATAGTCATCTTGTGTGATGTCAATGGCCTTCTCTGTTGGGATGAATTCCGACATGTCCGCATTGATCAACATTTTGTAAACCCGATTGAGACCTTGGGCTTTGTTTGTAATCTCATAAAGCTGTGGTGATGAACCCCCTGTTGGGTAACCATAATAGCTACCTAGAATAAAATAGCAGCAGTACAGATAAAAGGTATCTTTGTCAACATCCTTCATCGTAAAATTGAAAGGCTCACCTGATGCCTCAATGATGCTATCAAACCGCTTGGAGGTGTAGAGCGGCTCAAAATAAAAAGGAGGTGTTAAAATTTTTATTTCATTGCCAGAGAGTGCCTCAGGAAATAGTGGCTTCGCTAACCTATCAATGGATTTCTGATACTTTTTTAACTTGGATACATCACTAATTCCATCGCGCAATTCCGGAAATCGTTCCACCTCTTGAAGCAGGTTTTTGGCATATGCAGCCGAAACCTCATCATCACTTTCAGCTTGCTGCTCCAAGGCTTGAATGTGCTTGAAAAAGCTAATTTGCATGATGGCCGGGAACTCAACTTCTTGTCCGTTGTAGATCATTTGTAGTTAATTGAATTGTAGCTTACCATAACGTTTTATTGCTTCTTAGGATTCCCTATTTACCCAAATTCCTCAGTCGAACCTCAAAATAGTCTCTCCAATCCGCAGGAATACTTGGTGAATTGATTGCTTTCTCAAGTAGTGCCTTTTCGTTTTTTCTACTGCCATAGAGCTGAATTACCTCAGAAATTTTTAAACCGTATCCATCGGTACTCACTTTTTCAATCTGCATTCCAGAAGCAATCTCCCCTTCCTGCTCTACTTTGAAATAGAATCCATTCTTTTCTGCTTTCATGAAATCTCTAACAAAACCAGGATCCTTCAACTTGATTCCCAACTTATAGCATGGCATTCTGGGGGATGTGACACTTAATTCAACTTCTCCCAACCGAAGCCTATCTCCAATACATATAGTTTCCTCATCAACACCCGAAATGGATAAGTTCTCTCCGAAAACTCCAGGTCGAAATGACAAATCACTCCGCTCTTTTTTCCAAAACTGATAATGCTCGATAGGATAAGCATAAACAGCTTTGTTGATACCCCCATGTACCGTGAGGTCCGCTTGCTGATCTCCAACTATGTTGGTCTTTTCCACCCTGACAAGACCTTTGACCTGTTCTTTATAAATTCCTGTGGTTATCGTCTTTCCATTAAAATCTGCCTCGATTGGCTTACCCACGAAAATGTGTTCTAATCTCATATCTTTTAGGTCTATCACTTTAAATGTGCTGTTGATTAATCAACATGATGACGAATAGTAAAGTGCATTTTGTACAATCCTCCATCAATTTAGGTCTTCTTTCTACTTTTACATGCGATCAACTATTCTGAATTAAATCAAATATCAGTCCGGGTGCCTTTCCTTTTCTCAAATGGTTCAATCATTAGTCATGCATTTAAGCCATGAGAAAATTTGAATTGGGATTGCTAAAAAAGGTTCTTCTCTTTCTTACCGTTTCGGCCATACTCTTGCTGGTCTTTTATCCGTTAAGGGAACCCGTCCCCAGCTATTCGACTGTACTGAACGATCGTGATGGAGGGCTACTCGGAGCTTCAATAGCTCTCGATGGGCAGTGGCGATTCCCAAAGCCAGACTCAGTACCTCACCGAATTGCAACATGCATTCAATATTACGAGGATAAGCACTTTTACCGACACCCGGGAGTAAACCCGTTGGCTATTGGAAGAGCTCTTTGGCAAAATATTCTTGAAGGAGAGGTCGTAAGTGGAGCTAGTACGCTCACAATGCAGATTGCAAGAATGATGCGTCAAAAAAATCGAACGCTCTGGCAAAAGACCATTGAAATCATTTTGGCGATCAAACTCGAGATCAAATACTCAAAGGAAGAGCTAATGATTAAATACGCCTCTATGGCCCCCTTTGGTGGTAATGTAGTTGGACTAGATGCTGCGAGCTGGAGGTACTTCAATCGACCTCCCTATCTTCTAAGCTGGGGTGAGTCAGCATCATTGGCTGTTCTGCCTAACAATCCCGGAGCCATCTTCCCGGGAAGATCAAAAAATCAATATCAACAGAAGCGCGACCTCTTATTAAAGAGACTCTTGGCAAATGAAATCATTGACACAACTACCTATGAACTGAGTATCCTTGAAGAGCTGCCGGGTGCACCTTTTCCAATCCCACAAAATGCTCCCCATCTCCTTTCAACCTTGCAGAAAAAGTCTTCGGGAAAAATAATTCATTCCACCATTGACCCGAAGTGGCAACGGCAGGCCTCTCAAATACTTGAGCGCCATCATCTTAGGCATTCAGAGAATGGAATAGAAAATGCTGCCTTAATTGTGATCGACCTGGAATCTTCAGAAGTACTTGCTTATGTTGGAAATACCAATGACCGCAGGGCGCAAGGGCATGACGTAGATATTATTCAGCGTCCAAGAAGTCCCGGCAGCAGTCTGAAGCCACTTTTATATGCTAAAGCACTTACTTCCGGAGTGATTCTTGAGAACACACTTCTTCCTGACATCCCTACTTTTTTTGGTGGTTTTAGCCCAAAGAATTTTTCCAGAGGTTATGATGGGGCGGTTCCAGCTAACCAAGCGCTAATCAAGTCATTGAATATCCCGTTTACCTATCTTTTAAGAGACTACACCTATGAGCAATTCCACTTAGATCTGCAAAAGCTGGGGATTACTTCGCTCAACCAGCCCCCGGGTCACTATGGCTTATCACTCATTCTCGGAGGTGGTGAAGTATCCTTATGGGAACTTTCCAATGCGTACCTAAAGATGTATCAGAGATTAGCTGATGATAGACTATCAGATGCAACGATCGAAAGAATTAGGGAAAGATCTAATATTGAGAACATTGAATTTGATCAGGGCGCGATATGGCAGACACTCAAAACAATAACTGAACTTTCAAGACCTGCAGGGGAAGAGAGCTGGCAATCCTATTCAAGTTCACAGCTCATCTCATGGAAAACAGGAACAAGCTTCGGGTTTCGAGATGCATGGGCCATTGGAATGAACGGCAAGGTATTAGTAGGTGTCTGGGTTGGCAACGCCGATGGCGAAGGAAGAGCAGGACTTACAGGGATTAATACTGCAGCGCCTCTCTTTTTGGAAGTGATGAGACTCTCAGGACATGATCAAAACTGGCTCGCTAAATTAAAGCCCGAATTGATGCGAAAAGCTGTGTGCGAAGCTTCTGGATACCTAGCGAGCGAACTATGTCCTTCAGTATCGGCAGAGGTAATGGCAAATGCGGAGAAAGTAGGGAGATGCCCCTATCATCGAAGTTTACTACTGGATGAAACAGGAGAGTTCCGTATTAATAGCTCTTGCTACTCACTTTCAAATGCGCAAAAGCGCACAAAATTCCTCCTACCTCCTTCCATAGGTCATTTCTACAAAAAAAAGCATCCGGACTACCCAGGAGTTCCTGCCTTTTACCCAGGCTGCAACAGTGGTGACAGTAAGCCTATTGAAATTGTCTACCCGAACAACGGCAACAAGCTATTTATTCCGACAGAGCTCAACGGGGAAAAGGGAAGAGTAATCCTGAAAGCCACCCATCAGGACCAGTCAGCCACACTTTATTGGTCCATAGGAGATGTTTACCTTGGCAGCACAGAGGATGATCACAAACTGGAAGTTTTTTTAAATAAGGGTCGACATTGCCTAAAAGTGGTTGATGAATTGGGCAATGAAACCCAGGTGACATTTGAAGTCCTAAATAACCCGAACTAGTACCACTCACATAAATTCAAATCAATTTCAAAGGCTTCTTGGTTAAGTTGCCATTCAAATAAACATAACCCAGAGTATGAAAAGACTTATACTGATCCTGATCGTCCTGTCCGCACTGATCCCCATGGAGCTGACGGCACAAAAAAAGAAGAAAAAGAACGCAACGGAGACCGAAGCATCCGCAAAGCCAAAGAAGAAAAAAGGCGGCCTAAAGGAGTATTCAGAGGTCATTAGCAGTGACGCCGTCACAGACGAAGGGTTGATTACCTCTCACCGCGTCGGAGATGATTACTATTTTGAAATTCCAGCAGACCTTCTGGAAAAAGAAATTCTTATTGTCTCCCGAATTGCCGGACATGTGAAAGGGCTGAATTTCGGTGGTGCCGGTATGAAATCAAGACCTCAACAAGTGGTGAGGTTTCAGAAACATGGAATGAAGATCCTCATGCGGTCGGTCTCCTTTAACAATGTAGCAGACGAAGATGAACCGATTTATACCTCAGTAAAGAACAATAATTTCGAACCAATTATTGAGTCTTTCTCGCTTGAAACAATGAAGGAAGACTCTTCCGGATACGTCATTAAGATCTCTGATTTTTTTGCAAAGGACATCCCCATGATCGGAGCTTTACGGGATGCTGAGAGGAAACGATTCAAAATAAAGGGAATCGACAAGAGTAGATCACTAATTTCATCAGTCAAATCATTTCCTGAAAATGTAGAGGTAAGGCATATCCTGACCTACAGAGGTGACGAGCTGCCAGCAAATGGATTGACCCAGACCTTGTCCATTGAGATGAATCAATCCATGATTCTCTTGCCCGAAAACCCAATGGTTCCGCGGTACTATGACGATCGTGTAGGTTTCTTTTCGTTACGACAGATTGATTACAGTTCCGGTGAGCAAAAAGCAGCTTCCAGGAGACTGATTACCAAATGGAGACTTGAACCAAGCGATTGGGAAGCATACAACCGAGGAGAACTGGTGGAGCCCGTAAAGCCGATTGTCTATTACATTGATCCCGCTACTCCGGAGAAATGGAGAAAATATATCAAGCAAGGAGTAGACGATTGGCAAGTGGCATTTGAAGCGGCAGGATTTAAAAATGCGATCATGGGGAAAGATGCACCAACCCCGGAAGAGGACCCAGAGTGGAGCCCGGAGGATGTAAGATACTCCGTGATCAGGTACATCGCGACAGATATACAAAATGCACAAGGCCCCCATGTCCATGATCCAAGGACTGGCGAGATTCTAGAAAGTGATATTCTCTGGTACCACAATGTGATGAACCTGCTTAGAAATTGGTATTTCATCCAAACTTCGGCAGTGAACCCTGCGTCCAGAAAAACCAAGTTCGATGACGAACTTATGGGTGAGCTAATTCGCTTTGTTGCTGCTCATGAGGTGGGGCATACCATTGGGTTTCCACATAACATGGGCGCTTCTGCTTCCTATACGGTAAAGCAATTGAGATCGAAGGCATTCACAGACACACACGGAGTGGCACCATCTATTATGGATTATGCGAGATTTAATTATGTCGCACAACCAGAGGACGGAATCACTAACTTCTTTCCAAGAGTCGGCGAATACGATCTTTGGACAACAGAATACGGCTACAGAGCAATTGCTGGCGTTTTAGATCCATCTGATGAAGAAGACACCCTAAACGAATGGATTAAGGAGAAGAGTGCAGACATGGTATTCAGGTATGGCCGACAAAGAAGGCTGCCAGTTGACCCGACTTCACAGACTGAAGATATTGGAGATGACTCCATGATCGCAAGTGAATTGGGTATTAGAAATCTGAAGCGTATTCTTGATAAACTAATGGAATGGACTACTGAAGAAGGCGAAAACTACGATGATCTGAGGGAGCTCTACCTCAATGTGGTTGGACAGTTTAACAGATACAATGGCCATGTCGTTTCGAACGTTGGAGGGGTTTATGAATATTACAAAACTGCTGATCAAGATGGCGCTGTCTATACGCACACTGAAAAAGACAAGCAGCAGCGTGCAGTAAAATTTTTGAATGATCAGCTGTTTACAACTCCCAGTTGGTTGGTAGACGCAGAGATACTGGGCAGGATCCAGCAGGATGGCATTGTGGATCGAATTCGAAATATCCAGGTGAGAATATTAAACCGATTGACACGCGAAGATATGTTAGGACGAATCATTGAGAATGAAGCCCTAAATGGCGCAAACGCCTACTCCCTCACCAATCTGTTTACTGATATGCGTCAAGGTATCTGGGGGGAATTATATAATGGAGGCAAAATAGACACCTACCGAAGGAACCTCCAAAAAGAGCATATTTCAAGACTTGGAGAGCTTATGAATCTTGATGATCAGGAATATGCAAACTCTGACATACCTTCTATTGCCATGGCTACCTTAAGTAGGCTGGAACGAGATGTTGCTGGTGGTATTTCCCGACAGAGAGATGCTACCTCAAGATTTCATCTCCAGGATATACAAAAACGAATTGATAAAATTTTGAATCCAAACTGATTGCAATGAGATTCTAAGGTGAGGGTTTAATCTACTCTCACCTTAAAATCTGATTGTTGTACAATCGCAAATATTCCCAAGCCTCCATTGATATTAGAAGGAAGTTGTGTGGGTTCGGAAAACGGATCATCACCCACATAGTTTTCGAGTACGCGGAAATAATCCACATACAGTTCGTTGAAGCGATAAATCGTGATGGAGAGCGAATCACCACTTCTGGTGCCATCAAATCCTTCTCCCACCTCCCGCAAGATGGTTCCATCCCTATTCCCGTCCGAGATAAACCCTGAATCAAAAAAATATGGAATTCGATTTATGAAATCGACCTCTTCTCTTTCCAGGAAGGCCTGAATACTGTAATAATCCTTAGTACCAGCAATATCCTGCCACTGCACCTGCAATGACAGATCATCTCGAATTTGAAAAGATTCAACGGTAGCAACCTGGTGTACGGTGTTATAGTCTCCAACTGCCTCTCTCCCACCGGCCCTGACAGTCAGCTGATAGATCTCACCATCTAGTAACGGGAAATCACTTGAGTTTAATCGATAAGTTCGCCAATTCTCATTATAAACAAACGTTCCAAGGCTACTACCATTTGTGATGGTCACCTCGGCGTCTCGCACATACTCATCATCAAATTGAGGTAGAAGGCCGAAAGAAGGGTTTGACAACGTAACTTCTACATCATAGACCGAATCTTTGGGATTTAGAATTGCATTCACAACCAAAAGGTCTTCGATGTTTTCGATTTCCGGCGGAGTCACAGTCTCCTCACAGGCGAAGACTATTGAAAGAATTATCGTTGCAGGGAAAATGTATTGATGGACTTTCATTTTTCAGAATTCAAAAGTGTATCGGATAGATGGCAGCAAGGGAAAAAGGCTTTGTTTCTTTAGCACGCCCTGAGATTGCTGGGTTCGATTGTCAAACTCTACATCACGATAATAGTAGAATGGGTTTCGTCGGTTATACGCATTGTATACGCTCAGCTCCCAAGTTCTAAGCCCCTTCTTTTTTTGCTTGGTCATTCGTAAGCTCAAATCCAGGCGGTGATAAGATTCTGCTCGGAAATTATTCCGCTCCGGAATATCATCAAATTGACTAAAAAAGCTACCGGTGGAACTAAATCGATCCCAGGCTGTCCTGAAAGTTCTCAGTGGTAGTGTGAAATTGTTTCCCGTTCCATATACCCAAGTTCCCGACAAGGTGACACGGCTGGAGATAGTGTAAATCCCAACCAATGACAGGTCATGAGTACGATCGTATCTTGCCAGAAATTCTCTACCAAAATTCAACTCATCAAATTGCATGGTTGTTCTGGAGAGGGTATATCCCATCCATCCTGTAAAATCACCCAGTTTCTTTTCAACAAAAAATTCA
>CAZQDI010000143.1:0-10816 GCA_964591785.1 uncultured Roseivirgaceae bacterium | reverse complement strand
ATACTACCGTGAACAAGGTGCCGAGAGAGGCAATGATGGCAAGTAAACTAAGCCATCGATCGGAAGACCATGCTTTCATTGGTCTAAAATAGGAAGATATGAACTACTAAACGGAAAAACTCTCGCCGCATCCACAGGTCCTGGAGGCGTTGGGATTGACAAACTGAAAACCTTTTCCATTCAGTCCATCCGAAAAGTCGAGTGTGGTTCCGAGTAAGTACAGCAAGCTTTTCTTGTCAACCAGAATTTTGATGCCTTTATCCTCAAATACTTCGTCGACTTCCTTGATTTCGGGATCAAACGTCAGGTCATACATTAAGCCGGAGCAGCCTCCGCCTTTTACAGACACTCGAATGTTATGTTCCGTCGATTTCCCTTCTTTGGTCAATAAGGTGACAATCTCCTCTTTCGCTTTATCGGTTACATTAATCATCAGGCTACCGGATTTAGTACAATACTGAATACTGTGATGTTGTTGATATCTCTACCATAATAGAGCTTATCCATGGCGTCGTACATGTTTTTGGCTCTAAAGTATGAGGTCTGGAGTTCATTCATTCCTTTCGTCATCCACTGAATTGTGAATGAGCTTTCCTTTTCTTTGTGCGTGCGGACATAATCCAGCATTTTATGCAATACGTCAGTCTTATCAAACCCAGTGATGGTCTTGAAGAGAAACGATTGATTATGTCTTGGATTAATTGTGATCAGATCCAGTTTGACTTTACCATCACTACTTGCAAATTCAAAAATGACTTCATCACTCCGTAGTCCAAGAAAATTCTTGATCTCGTTTTGAATCTTTGCGGACTCTACATGTATATCAGATCTTAACTCCATCTTTAATTATTGGGTAAACTTTTCAGATCGGCTGAAAGTTCCTGCATTTTTGCAAACTTACTAAGAGATCAAATAAATGTGGAAAAACGTAGAGCATATCGGCATCGCGGTGAAAGATTTGCAAGAATCAAACAGACTGTTTGATACCCTTTTCAATAAAGCATCATACAAGCAGGAAGAAGTAGCTTCTGAGTCCGTAACGACCTCATTTTTTCAGTTGGGAGAAACTAAAATAGAACTGCTTGAGGGAGGTTCGGATAGCGCCATCGCCAAATTCATAGAGAAAAAAGGAGAAGGTATCCACCACATCGCCTTTGAAGTTGAAGATATCTACGCGGAGATCGAGCGATTAAAAGAGGAGGGTTTCCAGGTGTTGAATGACAAGCCGAAGAGGGGGGCAGACAATAAACTGGTGTGTTTCGTACATCCTAAATCTGCCAACGGGGTTTTGGTTGAATTATGTCAGGAAATAAAAGAAGCATAATTGTGGAAAAACGAACAGAAATAGGTGAAATAGGTGAGTTTGGTTTGATTGACAGACTTTCTGAAGGAATCGCTGTACAACATAAAGAAACCGTCAAAGGAATTGGAGACGATGCTGCCGTCTATGATATGGGAGATGAACTACTGCTGACTACCTCCGACATGCTGCTTGAGGGAGTGCACTTCGACCTCTCCTACATGCCACTTCAACACCTTGGTTACAAAGCGATTGCCGTAAATGTTTCTGATATCGCAGCCATGAATGGGATTCCGAAGCAGGTGACCGTAAATCTGGGTCTTAGCAATAGATTTTCTGTGGAGGCGGTTGAGGTGCTGTATGATGGAATTCAGGCCGCATGTAAGGAATATAAAGTAGATCTTGTCGGAGGGGATACGACCTCCTCCCAAGCTGGAATGGTTATTTCGGTGACTGCCCTGGGAATTGCAGGTAAAAAAAATGTCGTGTATCGCAGCGGCGCCAATGAGAGTGATATTTTGTGTGTTACCGGGGATCTAGGTGCGGCATTTGTTGGGCTGCAGGTATTGGAGAGGGAGAAGCAAGAATACCTTGTTAATCCTGATATGCAGCCGAAACTGGATAAGTACGAGTACGTGGTTGGCCGGCAACTTCGACCGAGAGCAAGGATGGATATGATCCATGAGTTTGTTGATCTTGGCATCCAACCTACTGCAATGATCGATATCTCGGATGGCTTGGCTTCTGAGGCGTTTCACTTATGCAAACAATCGGGACTGGGGGTAGCCATCTATGAGGATAAACTTCCGATCGACAAACAGGCATATGAAACTGCAGCAGAATTCAGCATTGATCCAAATGCCTGCGCACTGAATGGGGGAGAAGATTATGAACTCCTGTTTACGATTGGCCAGGAGGACTTTGAGAAAATTAAAAATCACTCTGACATACATACCATAGGGTACATGAATGCAAGCAGCAAAGGCAGAACTTTTGTAACAAGAAATCAAAATGTCGTTGAATTGCAAGCTCAGGGTTGGAAGCATTTCTGACTCACGCCCAAGTTTGAAATACGTCATTGATTGGACGAAACCCGTAAACTTTTCAAGCGAGATGTTCTTGGTCTGGTAAGGATTTGATACTTTGGGCTGGCGCAGCTAAATGCGTATTTCAATGATTCAACCCAAATGAAGAAACTAAAGCTATTTGTATTGTGCCTGAGTGGATGCCTGCTGTCACGAGCTCAGGATGATTTATTGGGAATGCTGGAATCGCAGGTTCCTGGTTCAAAAGGTTATGCAATTGCCACATTTAAGAGTACAAGAGTGATCAATGGACACTCTGTTGAAACCAGGTCGGACGGTTCCCTGGAGTTTATCATTGGTCATCGGTTTGGTACATTAAATTCCGGATACAACGAGCTTTGGGGTCTGGATTTTTCACGCGTCCGCCTCGGACTTGAGTACGGAGTTACCGACAATTTGACTTTTGGAATCGGAAGGTCATCCTTCAACAAGACATTAGATGTTTTTGGAAAGTTTCGAATGCTCAGGCAGTCCAAGTCGTCACCCATTACCGCAACCCTCTTTGGTAGCTTTGCACGGAACCTTGATCGAAACTCCGATCAAGACGGCCTTGAGCGAAATGCCTACACCGGACAGTTGCTAATTGCCAGGAAGTTCAACTCAAAATTCAGCTTACAGGTAGCGCCCACCTTCATGCAGCGCAATCGAGTAGCCACGGTAGATGATGATAATTTTCTGATTGCGGTCGGGATAGGTGGCAGGTATAAGCTGTCAAATCGGGTGGCGTTGGTTTCGGAATACTATCCGCAGCTATCTGATTACTCGGATGGGTTCTTTAATGCGGTTGCTTTTGGAGTCGATATTGAGACTGGTGGGCATGTTTTTCAACTACATTTCACCAATGCAATTCAAATGAATGAGCGCGGTTTTATTGGTGAAACAACCGAGGATTTTTGGGATGGAGGGATTCATTATGGATTCAATATCGTACGGGTTTTTGAATTAAAGCCAAATAAGAGATAATACGAAGTAACTTGTTTAGTTACTATTAAGTGAAGACTATGAAGATCATTCTGCCATTGGTGCTTTTTATCACGGTTGTGGGCAATTGCTTCTCGCAAGATTTGATTGTCACGAATCAGGGAGACTCCATCGATTGCAAAATCACCAAAGTTTCCGATTCTTACCTCCATTTTACTGTATACGATGGAACAGGCATTGTGCTGATGAGATCGAGACTTCCGCTTTCGGAAATCAGTTTCTACCATCAGTCTGAGGCAACAGTCGAAGAAGAAGTCACAGCTCCCGAGCCAACCGTTATGGATCGATTTGTGCTGGATGAGTACGAGCCGCCTACATTCAGGCTTTCTGCTACAACGGGATTTACCTATCAGTTTGGTGGATACAATGGGGCGCCGGACTCGTATCGCAATCAATTGCAAACGCTGTGGAACATTGGGGGTGAGTTGAATTACTTCTTTTCGGAAACCATTGGTGCCGGAGCGAAGTATACGTATGCTTTTACGAAGGCAAACGAGGATTTTGATACACCCAATGGCGTTGTTGAACTGCGTGATGAACTTGTGAAATTCAACTTCATCGGAGCTTCGATTATTTATCGCAATCTCCTGTTAGATGATCAAACGGTGCATTTCACGCTTTCCGGTGGTTTAGTCAATTATCGAACGGATCTATTGCTGGATGGTGAGCAAGTTTTTGAAGAGGGGGACACCTTTGGCGTTGCGTTCGGGGTTAATTACGATTATCGACTGACAGAATTCCTCGGTGTAGGAGTCGGATTAGAATTCCTGGTTGCCCAGTTTCCGGAACTGAATTTCAACGGTACTGTGGGTAGAGCTGATTTCAACGTGTCCAGGGTAGATTTAACCGCAGGGCTCAGGTTCTACAAGTAGATTTCCTAGATGCTTAGTCTGAGAGCAATGATGAAATTTCTGCCAGGGGCACTAATTCCTGAAGTGTAGGGTCGGTAGTGGGTATCCAGGATGTTCTCGACCCCCAAATTCATTTTGATATTGTTGGTAAAGGAATAGGAGGACTTTAGATTAATCGTGTACCACCCGGGTGTTCCGTTTTCTGTATACAAGTAAGGTTTGTCAACAATTTCTGAAGCGGGAATATCTTCTCTGTTTCGATTGGTGTTGAATTCAGAATACACTTCTGCCCGCAGGTTTTTCTTTTGGTAGGTGACTCCGACCCGACCAAATAGTGGAGTCGTATGTCTGAGCGGTTCGTCGTTGCTAATGTCTCTGCCACCCGTGTAGCTGATGGTATTGCTAATGGCCCAATGCTCCGCAAACTCTAAAGAAAGTAAAGCACTGCCCCCATAGATCACTGCCTTGCCTGAATTGATCTTAGCTGAGACAGTGAGGGTATCACTGTCCACCACCACGGTCTCGTTACCTTCCAGGCTAAATGGACCTTCGATGATGGCATCAAATAAACGACTGTAAAATCCAGTGGCCTTGATGTAAAATAACCCTGACTTTCGCTCGTAGGAGAGTTCATTGCTTAGGGTATGTTCAGGCTTCAGTTCGGGATTGGGAACGGTGATTCGATTGCCCACCTCAAATACTTTTCCGACATCATCGACATTGGGAGATCTGAAGCCTGTCGATACGTTGTAGCTAAATCTACTCTCTTCAGAAGCATTGAAAACAAATCCTAACGCCCCATTCACGGCGGTATTACTGATGTCTATTTGATCCGAATTATTGGCCAGTGCCCTCTCATCAAGGGTTGATCCCTCCAATTGAATGGAATTAAACCGAATGCCAGCATTCAGGATCACTCGCTTCGAAAGCGGATGAATAAAGCTTCCATAGGCGGCCAATGAGGTAAACGAACTGCCCCCATCCGGATATCTTGACTCGGCTTTGGCAGTTTCACCTGTCTCGATATTTCTTCGAAATGCGGAAGAGCTGATGTCGTTGTAGTAGAAATCAACGCCATAATACAGGTTGGATTGATTGAGCTCCTTGTCAAAGTCCAATGAAGCGGTGAACATGTCTACCGTTTCGGTCCGTACCCGTAAACTGTCACTGCCGAAAGGTCGATCGTGGCGGCTCTCCTCAAAGTCCTGATAAGCCATGGTGAGGCGTGCCTGGTCAAATAGCGCGGTCGATTGATACAGGTTCAACTTCAGATTTTGCATCACCCACTGCTGCGGTCCATAGTACCATTCCGCATTTTCCAGAGAATCAGTACTGCCGATCGTTTCCGTCAGGTTATCATATCGGGGGATGTCTGAGGTGGTGCTGAAATAAAACCCATAGCTCAGGTCGGCAGCTTTGCCTATCCTGAAACTTGCTTTCGAAATGGTATTGAAGAGGTTGTAACCGGAAAATTTTTGGAGGTTTTCATTTTCGTTCGGAACCAACACATCTTCACCATTGATTCGCTCTACCAGTACATTTCGTTGAAATTCTCCCGCATATCCATTGGATCGACGTGCTCCTGCTCTGAGGTCATCCATCCCGGTAAAGGTGGTAGAATGGAAGAAAGTAAACCGCTTCTTAGCTACCGAAAGATCGATATGGGCCGTACGTTCATGCGCTGCAGAACTATACCGCACCAGTCCATTGGCATGGACATCTGTCAGGTGATCCGAGGACCATTTGGGTGTGATGGTGTGAAAATCCATCACGCCACCCAAGGCATCACTCCCATAGATGACGGAGCCAGGCCCGAAGATCACCTCAGAACTTGCAAGGGCATTCGGGTCAATATTGATCACATTTTGCAAGTTCCCACCACGGAAAATCGCATTATTCATTCGAACGCCATCGACGACCAGTAGTACCGCATTTGCTGCAAAACCCCGAATTTTAGGAGAGCCTCCCCCCAGCTGACTTTTTTGCAGGAATACTTGACCACTCGCATTCAATAGGTCTGCGGCTGTTTGTGGGTTTTGAAACTCCACCGTTTTCCGATCAACGGAAATGATTTGCTGAGCAATGGCATCCTCTTCCTGCTCCCATTTGTTGGCAGAGACCACCACTTCATTGTAGGAAATGATCTTTTCCTTTAACTCAATGCTCAGGTCAGTCCCTTCAAAAGCCACCTTCTTATCATGGAAGGAGGGGTGTTGCAAGTAGATGTTGCCCGTTGGAAAATCTTGAATCAGTGCGATGCCTCGCTCATTCGTATAGGCGATGTGAGCCTTGTTTTCACTGTACACAAACACATCACCTACAGGGCTTCCGGTGGCCGTACTTTTCACCAGAATTTGCTGTGCATGCAAAGGGAAAAGAAGGTTTGCAAAAAGTATTGCTAGAAGGAAACGCACGTATCTCATCGACACACTATCTTTCAGGAGAATTTCAAACTGCATAATTAGCAAAAATCACACCGACCTTGCCTCTATTAAGCTCAAAATATGATCAACGTCCCTGGTATTTTCCGAACGGTCATTTCGAAACGGTGATCCCGTCGCTTTTTTTTAAGGTGGATGGGGTGGATTATGAGCGGGAACGCCTGGAACTACCTGATGGGGATTTTCTGGACCTGGATTGGCTCAAAGCGGGCCATAAGCGGCTGATCATCCTGAGCCACGGTTTGGAAGGAAGTGCAGATCGGCATTACATCAAGAGGCCTGCAAAACTATTTCACAACAAGGACTGGGATATACTGGCCTGGAACAACCGGAGCTGTAGTGGTGAAATGAACCGACTGCCCCGATTTTACCATCACGGAGCTACCGAAGACATCAGCGCGGTGATTGATCATGCGCTTGATCATGGATATGAGCAAGTGGTGCTCATGGGTTATTCGATGGGGGGAGGAATGCAGCAGAAGTACCTGGGAGAACGTGAGCCGGATAAGCGCATTATTGGTGCAGTCTCATTTTCAGTGCCCTGCAATGTGTTGAATAGTGCAGATGAGTTGGGTAAAAAGGGGAATAAGTTTTATGAAGATCGATTTATTCGAAAACTGAAGGAAAAGATTCTGAAGAAGGCAGAATTGATGGAGCTGCCCGTCGATCTGGAGGAGTTGCGGGCCGTGAAGACTTTTCGGGCGCTTGATACGGCCTTCACGCTGAAAATACATCCGGAATACAAAGACGCGGAAGATTTCTATCAGCGAATCACCAGTGATCAGTTCCTGCACAACATTAAGATTCCACTCCTCATTGTCAATGCCCTGAACGATCCCATGCTGGGAGAAAAATGCTATCCGATCGAGTTGGCAGAACAAATGGATAACCTCTATCTGGAAATGCCAAAGCTTGGCGGGCATGTAGGGTTTACCATCTCAGGCAGTCTGAGCTACATGGAAGTAGCTGCTGAGCAGTTCATTGACGAAGTTATTCTTGTGCCTTCTCAAAATCCGGCATTGGCACTGTAGATCACTCGAGGGGTCCAATTAATGCATGATGTTCATGTATTCTACCCAGACTCCAACCTCTTCCTTGTATTGCTTGGCCATGACCCGGGTAATCTGTGAAATGTGGCTTAGGTCGTGAGCCGTCCAGGTCGCCAGTAAGTTTTTCAAGGTGACCCGACCCAATGCTGGGTGTGTGCCCGTCAGATTCAGGTCCTCTTGGGTCAGGCCAAAACCTTTGAGCTTGCCAAGGTTGTCGCTTCTCAGTTGAGTAAATGACGCTAAGAGCTGAGGCATCGTCTTGCCCTTGCTTTTTTCAAACTGAGCAAACCGATCGAAAGGAGTGAAGGGCGCTTCATTCCGACTGAGGATCATCTCCGTGCGCGGAATCCAGTCCGTCTCTTCCCCCTGGATCAGGTGACCGACGATGTCAAACGGACTCCAGGTGTTTTCACCCTCATTGTTGGAGGTCCAGTCATGAGAAACATTCGATAACAGCTGGGAAAGGACGTGGGGCGTTCTACTTAAGATTTCAATGGATTGGTTGAGGTCAAATTGCATGGTTTGTCGGGGTTAATTGCTGGAGTTCTTTTTCCATGATTGCATTGGTAAATGCGATCCCTTGAACGGATTTTTGTTCTTGACGGGTTTCCTGAAATCCATGCTTCGAAAAGAAAGGTTGCGCCGTTTGGCTGACCGACGACCAGACGCGGAGGCTTCCCTGGCTGCATGCTTTTTCCAGTAAGGAGTGCAGTAAATCGGTGGCGATCCCAAGCCGCAAAAAGTCCGCATGCACGTACATGAAATCCAGGTACCCGGTGTCATCAATGGAGCTGAACCCTACGATTCGGCCTTCGGTTTCTTTCACCAGGAAGTACTGATCTTTGATCTTTTGACTCCAGGCTTCTTTGTTTCTTGCATTGGACCATACCCGGATTTGATCCTCGGAGTAGTCGGCCGCATTGACCCGTTGAATGGTGTCGGTAAAGAGGTTCAAGATCTCTTCCAGATCGTCTTGCGTTGCCCTTCGGATAGACATCTCTCAGGAGTTCATCAGCTCTTTATAGTCCTCAATGGCCTTGACGATGATGCGTTTTGCAGTCTTTGCGTCCTGAAAATCCTCCACTTCCACGGTTTTATTTTCGAGCTTTTTGTAGTCCTCAAAGAAGTTCTGCATTTCCTTGATAAAGTGCCTTCCCAGTTCTGAGATGTCATCGATGTGATTGACACTCATGTCGTTTTGAGCTACTGCAATGATCTTGTCGTCTTTTTCTCCGTTGTCCAGCATGCGCATCGCTCCAATCACCTTGGCAGATACAATGCACATGGGGACTATCGTGATTTGTGAGAGTACCAGGATGTCCAATGGATCCTGGTCGTCACAGTAGGTTTGTGGAATGAACCCGTAATTGGCGGGGTAATACATGGACGAGTAGATGACCCGATCCATCATCAGCAGACCTGAGTCTTTGTCCAGTTCGTATTTTGCACGCGTGTTTTTAGGGATTTCGATGATTCCCTGCACCACGTCCGGCACGTTCTCACCCACACTTACACGGTGCCAGGGGTTGTTGAGGTCTTTCTCCATTGTGAGATAAGGTTTACTGTTAGTGAACTAGAATTGATTACTTAAAGCTACTGCTAATTCTCAGAGACTGAAACTGCTAGCCCAGCTTTTGGATGGCCAGGTCTGCGACGTGATCCCCGATGGCTAGCGAAGAGGTGGCTGCTGGAGAAGGGGCATTGCCCACGTTCACAAACTTGTCGTGTTCGATGATAAGAAAATCATCAATCAAGCCGCCCTTGCGATCACATGCCTGGGCTCGTACGCCGGCGCCGCCCTTGATCAGGTCCTTCTTTTCGATCTCGGGTAGGAGCTCCTGCAGGGCTTTGGTAAAGGCACGCTTTGAATAGGAGCGATGCAGCTCTCCAAAGCCGGTCCGCCAGTATTTCTTGGCCACCTTTAAAAATCCTGGGTAAAAGAGCGATCCCATGAATTCACCCCATTTGACGTTGCTTTTTTTGTAGCCCTCTCGAGCATAGGCCAGGACCGCGTTGGGTCCCGCTTCCACACCGCCGTGAATCATTCGGGTGAAGTGCACACCCAGAAATGGAAAGTTGGGGTCGGGCACGGGATAGATCAGGTTTTTAACCAGCGATTCCTTTTCGGGACTGAGTTTATAGTATTCTCCCCGGAAGGGAATGATTTTGTAGTTGATCCTGGCACCTGTCATTTTAGCCACCTGATCCGAATGCAGTCCGGCACAATTGACCACGACGCGAGTGGTCAGGCGCTCGCCGGTGGTGTGAACATGAATGAATCCTTTGGCCTCTTCAAACTTGACCAGCTTGTTGGAAGAGAAAATCTCACCACCAAAATGTTTGAATTTCTCCGCGTATTTATCGGCCACTTCTTTGTAGTCGACAATGCCAGTTTGGGGCACAAATAATCCTTTGATGCCGTTGACATGGGGCTCGTATTCTTTGAGTGCTTCTTGTTCCAGCTTTTTGATGCCGTCCAGTCCGTTGGCCTGTCCTCGCTCAAATAAGGTTTCGAGGGGGCCAAGCTGGCTTTCGTTGGTGGCTACGACGATTTTGCCACACAGCTCGTAATTGATTCCTTCCTCCTCACAGAATTTGACGAGCTGATTATATCCTTCGACACAATTTTTCGCTTTGTAACTTCCTGGTTTGTAGTACAGTCCCGAGTGGATGACGCCGCTGTTGTGTCCCGTCTGATGCTGTGCGATGGTTCGCTCCTTTTCGATGACGGCCACTTTGTAGGCCGGATTTCTTTCTTTGATTTTGAGTGCGGAGGCGATTCCAACGATTCCCCCACCAATCACAACAACGTTATACATATACCTGGTTAGATGACATGGCAAATATCGGTGCTAAGAATGGGAAAGGAAAAAAATTCTTCAAATGGAAAGAGGTTGAGAGATTTAAAAGGACACTTCCAGACATCAACTTCTGATCCAGTCTAAGTTTGAATGCCTGTTAGGTCCGCCGCTTGCCGAAGTGTTTTTTGATCGTAAATGGCTCCTCTTAGGTCAGCATCTCTCAAGTCAGCCCCTTGAAGGTTAGCCCCTTGAAGGTTAGCCTTTGTCAGGTAAGCCCCTGTCAGGTCAGCCCTTTTCAGGATAGCCTC
>CAZQDI010000142.1:0-10823 GCA_964591785.1 uncultured Roseivirgaceae bacterium | reverse complement strand
CTTCTTTGGTCCAAATTGCATTTCGAATTTCAGCTAGACAATCTCTATTCTCTTCACTTAAACTGTAATTCCCATAGACCAAAAACTTCTGAAAATCTACTGCAACAGATTTAGGTGAAATATTAGCTAAAGCTTCTTTTTCTAAACACAGCATATCTACGATGACATTTTCCCAAGCGGTATTATGGTCACTAATCAAATAGATGGTTTCTGCAGTGGTATATGTGAAATAAACGAATGTTCTGTAATTAGCAGTTGGAATTTTTCTTAATGAATCCACATTTTGATTAATGTAGAATTGCAAATATTTATTGTACAAATCCACAGCCCTCATTGGCTCTTTCTACATTTTTCTTATACCGACTCCATCCAAAAGAAAAAGCTAATATGGCAAGAATGACACCGACTATTGAAAACAGATGTGCTGCTGTTTCCGCATTTTGCCTAAGATTCTTTTTTGATTTTCTCATTTGCAAGATTTGACCCCCGATGGATTGAGTTCATATTTTACTACCCGACAGGCACTTACTAAGTGTGTCCTCAGGGAGCAAGCCCAGGCCTTCAAAGAAGTGCAGAAAGTCGAAGTAGTTGTGCGCTTCCCGAATTTTACCATCGGTAATCCGTGCCCAGGCCGTCCCCGTCATTTGTACCGGTTGCCCTGCAGAACTCGTAGCGTCCACTACGCAGCGGACGATCAGCCAGTCTCCGTCTTCAGCATGTTGAACAATCGAGATCTTTAAGCTCGGAACTAATCCCAGTAGGGCCTGCTGAAAGGCAATGAAGTCTTCCGGGCTCAGTTTCGCCTCGCGGGCCAGCCCTGCCGCTGTTTTCTGATCGTCCCCATCAGGCACAAACACCTTCCGGATGATGTCGCTGTCTCCTTGGGACCAGACACGTTCAAAAAAATCTTCGATGATTTGTAGTTTAGTTTTCATAACGATTGTGGTGTAATTTGAAGACATAAGTTAATCTTTCTACTACCTAACGGCAAGAAGGAAATAGAAAACTACTCCTTGCTACAGCACTCGTTCCACACGCCTCACTGCGCACATTTTCCATCTAAGAATGAATCTGCTTCATAGAGGCACACTCCTGTTTCATAGAAACCCGTCGACCCTTCCATTCTTTTGATTAAACTTTTGGGAAGCCTTCTGGTCAAAGAGGTACAAAAAAACAGAAAAACACTCCATGAAAACACTTATTCAACTAGTTACCTTGACCTTGTTTCTCTATTCCTGCAATTCTGATGAGGACCCCATTCTACCGACATCTGAAATACTGACCGAAAGCCTCGTCGTCAAAGGGCTCTCCTACGGTCCGGAGTCCCGCCAGTTTCTGGACCTTTACAAAGCAGCGTCTGCCTGCCCCACCCCGATCTATTTCGATGCACATGGAAACGGTGGCGACACCTCCATGCCAGATGACATCATCGAAGAGCTGAATGCCCTCGGAATCACCATCATTGCCTGGGAATCCCTGACTGCCGTAAAGACCGAATCAGAGGTGGAGACAGGTTGGAGCGATGCAGAACTGATGTTTCAATGGGTACAAGACCATGCCGAAACGTATAATCTCGACGTGAACAATATGATCATCGGAGGTTCGTCAAGAGGCAGCATCCTCAGTTGGAAATACGGACACAGTGCTGATCCCGGCATCAAAGGACTGTACATGTACAATGCTTTGCCTAGCAATTCCTGGGGATTTGGATGGTATCCTCCCGACGATGTCACCAGTGCCTCACCACCAATCCAATTTGTCTACAAACGAGAACCCGGTTGCTCAACAGATCCAGTGGACCCGGACATCCATGATCCCAATAATGGGTTTGCCATCATCGATACGTACACCAGCATCGGCCTCGGTGATCAGACTGATATGGTCCATAGCATCGGCGAGACAAGCAACACAGACAAATATCAATTCCTGGTAGAGTTTGCGCTATCAGTGATAGAGACTTGTTCGCAGTAGCTCAAGAGATTATTTCCTGCGATGGTTAATTCATAGCAGGCGTTTACCAAATCACCACGAATCCCTCGTGTAAAACGGGTATCTTAGAAAAGGACCATTTTTAGGTCCTTTTTTTAGTTTAAATGAGTACGTACGATGAAACTAGCAGTCGCACAATTTGAGCCTAAAGATGGAGACAAGCCGCACAATTTAGCAGTCATTGAGCAGCTCACCCGCCAAGCAAAGGAACGAGGGGCAGACGTCATCAGCTTCCATGAAATGTGCATAACCGCCTACACCTTCGCCAAAGATCTTGACCAAGCACAGTTGCTTGAGCTGGCAGAAGATGTGCCCAATGGTAGCAGCACGCAGCGTTTGATAGACCTCTCGTTACGAACCGACATTGCGATATTGGCAGGTCTGCTCGAGAAAGAGGACAACCTCCTCTACAACACCTACATCTGTGTGCATGGAGGTAAACTAGTTGCAAAATTCAGAAAGCTACATCCATTCATCAGTGAGCATCTGCAAGCAGGAAACTGCTATGAGGTGTTTGAATTGCTGGGTTGGAAATGTGGCATCCTCATTTGCTACGACAACAATGTCATCGAAAATGTCCGCGCCACCGCCTTGTTAGGGGCTGAACTGATCTTTGCTCCCCATGTGACCGGATGCACTCCCTCCTCCATGCCAGGGAGAGGCTACGTGGAAGACCACTACTGGAAAAACCGAAGGTCTGATCCCACCGCACTACGCATGGAATTCGATGGGCCAAAGGGTCGTGGTTGGTTGATGCGATGGCTTCCGGCAAGAGCCTATGACAATGGGGTGTACTATGCCTTCTCTAACCCAATAGGCTACGACGGTGACCATCTGAAAAATGGAAATGCAATGATATTGGATCCTACCGGGGAGGTTCTCAATGAAACAAGGTCCTTTGACAACGAAATTGCACTCGCACAGCTTTCAAAAGACAAGATTGCCAGTTCGGGTGGAGTCCGATATCGAAATGCACGTCGGCCAGAACTCTACGGTGAAATTCTCTCAAAAGAACATACGTCAGATTTTCGACCGGTTTGGCTGAAAACGAAGGATTAGGGCCATTGGAGCTATCGGACGGATTCACTAGTTTTAGTCCAGCTAATTAGAGCGATCTCCATGAAAAACTACCTATTCTTCTCTTCACTCTTACTTGCACTCTTGTTTTTACCGAACTGCAGTGCACTGACAGGTGAAGAAGTTGCAAGGCTTCCTGTCAACGAGGTAAGCGTCGACAATAATAATCTGATCATTCAGGAAACTTCCCTGGACTTGATCAAGGACGATGAAATTGCGATCTGGTCAGACATGGACATCGAATATGAAGGTGATGTGGCGATCCGCTTCAGAATAGAAGTCTTAAAGGAGGGGGAGGGATTCGGAAGCCTTGAAATTGACCCCACAGACAAAAGCATTACGATCGGAGAAATTAAGACATCCGTGATGGGAAAAACCAATTGGAAGTTTTCCGGACGGAACCATAAAATTGCCATTGAAGAAGACGGAAACTACACCTTCAGAGCCATCCTGGTCGCTTCAGAAAACCCCTCTCTGATAGTCAAGAAAGCCGAAATTGTATTAAAGAAATAAGAAGTTTTTGGTTTATCCGGTCAGTCTGATATTCGGACCCTCACCAACTCATCATTTGCGCTATGGACCGGATAGTACATCAACTCGACTTTTGCGGGATTTACCTGGAATTTACCTCCATACCTGGGTAATAAATCGACCTCGAAAGTGTGGGTTCCACGGCTCAACTTTCTGCAGAAGAGGGACACCTTTTCCTTGAAGTACTCGCGGTGGACCTCCTTCCCACCTCGTTCTTTTGTATTGTACGAGCAACCAGCAGGAATCGGTATCTCCACCATCACGTACTCCGCATCGGACCGAACCTCCACTTCAGCCTTCAATAGAATCGGCTTACCAGCTTCCAGGGTAGTTGCCGCCCCGTCAAACGCTCTTTCAATCTTAAAATAGGTGTTGTCCTGCGTGGACTTGTCTTGCCAAACCTGCTGGTAAGCGGTGAGATAGACCTTCCCGGATCCCTCTAGTCGAAAGGTTAGCTCTTCAGGCTCCTCAATCACATCCTGGTAGGGAAATGTTTCAATCGTTTTTGCCTGTTCACCGCTGGAATAGCTGAGTTTCAATGCATCTTCCAATCCAACTTCACCTGACGTCAGCAGTGCATCAATGGCGTTAGAGGCCGTGTAAGTATTCAGGTAGCCTTCTTGCGCCACCTGGTCGATGAGATAGTCTAAAAGTCCAAGCTTCTCAGCACTTTCCTGAAACGTAGAATCATAGGTGTACAGGCTCAAAGCAAGCGTAGTCAGTTTTAATTTTCGATCGGAAAAGCCCTCCTCTTTTTCTTCATCATCCAGGTACGACCGACCCAACGGATCTCTGAAAACATGCGTGTCTAACCAGGCAAGGCTATCGCTCAGCCCATTGAGCTGTTTCACACGGGCCCATCGCAAACGGTCTTCAAGGTTTGGTTTTTCACTAGCATCCAGGTCACGGATATACCTTGACCGGTCAATTTCCAACCCCAAAATAGAAGCGATGTATAGCCAGTTGATTTTCTCAGAAACCGATCTTATGGACCCCAGGTCCCAAACGGCTTCTTCGGTGATTTTTGCAAAATCAAGCTGCACCAGATAGCCAGCGTTTCGAGCCATAACAAGCGCCTCAAGCACATGTCTACTAACCCACATCTCTGTTCTGTTGATGTTCCACCAGCCCCAAAGACCCTGCTCATTCTGATGGTCCCTCAGCTGTCGAATGATCCGCTTGATCTTTTTGCTGGTCTGAGGGTGAGCTTCCTTTTGAACATGGCGCTGGTATAGCACCAAGGCTTTCAGCTTACTTGCGAGCTGTTCATTGCATGAATACGGATATTCAATCAGGTCATGAAGCCTCCGTTCGATCACATCCAACCTGTTTGAAAAGGCGTAGATATTGACAGGTCCGTCTCCCGATTTGAAGGACCAGCTTACAGTTGAATCCTGCCGCAGGGACGCATAATAGCCGACTTTCTTTTCGAGTCCGGTTCGGTAGACCGGCACTTTTCGCTGCTCTCCATCGACATATCCATCCGATTTCTCCAGGTAGTATTGAATGGTCACCGAATCGTAGGTATCCGGGCTAAGCAACAGTGAATCCAAAAATGAGTCTTTGAAGATGATTTTCTTTGTTTGGACCTGCGCATTAACCTGGAAAGTAGACGCAATTCGGACCGAGTCAAACGTGTAATTCAGTGATTTCCCGATGAGGTGAACAGAGTCTCCTTTCAGCAAAAATCGGGGTGTAGTGAGCTGAGCAGCCAGGGGCTTGAAGGACTTTATTTCGCCAGCTTGTTGCCCGGTCTGTTTGTTACCAGTCGCATAGACAAATGTTTCCCAGTTTGTGATATCGTCCGGGAAAACGGCTTCAAAGGATGCCTTACCGTTGACATCAGTCACCAATTTGGGCGCCCAGATCGAAACGTCAGAAAAATTGGATCGGATGGAATGTTCCTGATTCCGATACTGATCAACGCCTTCGACAGTGTTGGGAGTTGCCGGTATGCCAGGCACATTTGAAATTATCCCTTGCGTATCGATGATCAGCACGCCATTTGCTGCGCGCGAGCCATAGAGCGCAATCGCAGCCTCTGACTTCAGTACCTGCACATTTGCAATCAAAGAAGGGTCAAGGGTAGATAAATCTCCTAAAAAAGGAACCCCATTAATTACCACTAAGGGTGGGTTTTCACCACTAAGCGAGGCAGCACCACGTACAGTTATTTGATCTAAAGTCCCTCCAGCCCCTGTGATCTGTACCCCCGCGGCCTGGCCCATCAGTGCATCGGAAAATTCCGTTACTGCATACCCGGTACTGGCATTCTCTTCTGAGACCCCATAGCCAGTTACAATCACCTCCTGCAATTCCGTCGCCCCGCCCATTACAATATCGATAGCGGACCGACTGCCCACCGCAACCTCCTGCGATTCAAAGCCTACGTAGGAGTACACCAATTCCGAACGATCGGAAGGTACCTTGATGGAGTAAAACCCATCCATATCGGTCTGTGTGCCATAGGTTGTGCCTTTGATGAGGACGTTAACCCCAGGAAGCGGCTCGCCTGCATCGTCGGTGATCACCCCGGAAATCACCTCCCCGTCTCCGAAATATTGGAATTGTTGCTGATAGGCCCTTCGAAGTGCATTGCGCTCGCTAGTGCTAAGAGGATCTTCATTTTGATTGGCAAAGTAGGTATCCATCAACTGATTGATCTTCCTACTGAATGAATCGACCGGATGAACTGTCAAACGATTCAACTTCCTAAAATTCAAACCGTCCACCTTGACATCTATGGAATCGATGATTGCATATTTTCCATCATCAAACCAATAGATCACTTCGTAGATGGACTGACTCAGGTCAAAAAAGTACGGATGCCTTCCCGGGAATACTTGTAAGAAATCGGCATCATCCTGTCGCAAGAGAAAGGTATTAGCTACTACGTACTTCCTGATTAAGCTGTCTTCATGTCGAATCAGCAACGATCCATTGCCTGGTCGTGTGGTGGTTGGATAATGATACCTCCGGGAAGAAAGACGCCTTCTCTCCATTTCTTCCTCCCATTCTTTTTGGATGCGCTCCCGAGTCCAGGCTAGCTCATCGATCTGCTTGACTGCCGTTCGAGTGGGATTGATTCGTTCTTCTACATCAAAGGATCGCATGCGGATTAGCTTCTCCTGAATTTCAAGTTCATAGGAAGGATCATGGGTAAAAGAATGTTGATATTCATCAAAAAGCAGAAAGTGAACCGAATCCTGATAGATGGGTCCATACTGAAATCCCGAAGGTTTGGAGAGTATAGGAAAGTAGGTAGTGCCCTGTCGGAAATAGCCATACTTATCCTTAAAGTTATTACGAACTGGCATTGTATAACGAGCATACGTCGCTCGCTCCAGATCTGAGAACTGCCAGGGTTTGCTTTCGCTTGTGATACCAGGCGCCAGATTGTTTCCGTCGAAACTAATGATGTGCTTTTTTCCAGTAGTAAACAGAACTTTTAGCTCATAGGAACGATGGAGCGTACGGATTTCTACCGTATGTGTGCCGGGTGGTACTTCAAACGAATAGGCCTTGTGGCTTGACCAGCTGAAGTAAACCGGCCTGTGGTCCACTTTGACCACACTCACAGGCTGGATGATTCCGTCTTCCACTACGAAAGGTGAAAACTGTGTAGAGCCTTCTGGCAAAGCGTATTCAAATTGGAACACTGAATTCCCGGGAAACAGGAAATTGAAATAAGCGATCGAATCGAGGGCCATGAGCGGATTCCAAAAGTCGTAGTCATAGCTCCGCTTTTTCTGAAAATAGGGCTTCTGGGCAAGGCTAAACTTATTGATAAGCGTACGCTCCTTTTCATACTTGGCCAGCCTTGGTAATGAAACGGGGTTGGAATCAAACTTTTTAGTTAACCCGTGCACCAAGACATCAGCGTTTGGTACTGGGTTCCCATTAACATCAGTCACCGAAACCGCCATTTTTGCTCGTTGGCCCGGGTAAACAACCGGTGGCGCCTCAAGACTTACTTTTAGTACCTCCTTCCGAAACGGGATCGAATAGTTTTCCTCACGGACGCTGCCGCCCCAGAGGTACTGCACGGACAAGTGATAAACTACCTGCGACCTAGCCCGTCGAACTAAGTTTAAGTCCGAAACATACCCTTGCTCAATCTCAGAATTCCCTCGGTACAAGAAATAATTGAAAGGTATTTTCCTGGGGTTGTAAGCAGTGATCTTTAGCGAGTCCTTCGTTCGGTTTTGCTGAAAACTTAAGAGGGCAGGTTCACTACGTAAAGAGAACTTTTTTTCCAATTCCACCCCTTTGACTAGATAATGATCATAATAGGGATTGACCAATTCCCGGTGTGGCAATTGAATCGGTCGACGATCGACCTCATTTCCAAAGCCATCAATTCCCGCAAGAAAACCAGCCCCTTTCACCGACTTCCCGTCTTCAACCAATAGAAACTCGATGCTGTCACTGCGGAGTTCATAGCGGAGTTCCCGAAGGTTGCTATAAAAAGTAATTGTTTTCGATTCTGTCAGTCGTTCATTATCCGATGTCAGTAATGCGATCTGCACATCCATTGCCAAATTGACTTTGGGCAAGTGATTCGTAGAAAAAACGATGGGAGTCTCGCCATTTGGTTGGAGAGCCTGCTCCTGGTAAAAGAGCGTGTCAGGAATAAATGCAGCCTCCTCAAATACCTGCTCCACGGATTGTGTAGTAATCAGGATTTCCGCTCGGGAGTCCAACAGGTTTAGGTCGTTTTCATCCACTCCTTTCAGGAAGAAACGAATGGAATCTTCGGCATGAAATTCAGTTTTAGGAAATGAAACTGTCAACGAATTTTTGGCTAATTCATACTCCTCATACCTGAAGTAATCAGAAAGGTATATTTTGCCTTCTTTTCTTCGGAGTCGCAGCTCGTACGATTGATCCAACACCAGATTTAATGAATCATGGAGTACAAAGTCATCTACGTAATTCCCTTTCCTAAAAGGAGTCAAACGGGAAAGTACCACCTCATCCCGGTAGCCACGCCTTAGCACCACTTCAAGGTCTCTTTTCAAAGGTCTTCCGTTTCGTTTTGCAATGAACGCTTTAAAACGGACCGTGTCACCTGGCAGGTATTTGGGTTTATCCAATGCCATAAAGCCCTTGTGCCTGTATTGAAAGCGATAGCGATCGCCATTGCAATAGTACTTATCGAAGAGACAAGCCGTCTTTTCATATACGTTTCGGAAAAAGTAACCGGTCTTCCTAATCGTATTTGCGGGGTACCCCCTCACCATAGACCGAACACCATCAATTGGCAGCCTCACAACAAAATTCACCGGCCGCCAAACGTACCTCAGTGGTATTCCGTTGGTCAGCCGACGAGTGACTCTCTTGAAACGGGAGTTTCGGTAGATCTTGGACAATCGATAAAAAGCAGTTTCGCCATTGTAGGTGACCCGAAGTAGCCCATCCTTATTGGTTTTCTTCAGTCGGTACGTGCCCAACTGATCGTCAAACCGGATGGTACGCCCACCTAACTTAACACTGGCCGTTTCGATGGTACGACCACCAGGCTCCAGTACTTTGACTTGGAGATCTGAGCTGTTGTTCATCACTTCTACATTGAAACCCTGAATGGATAGTAAATCAATGTGCAATTGCGCACCTTCCGCAAAGGCTTTAAGGTAGTGACCAGGATCTAGCTTTTTTGTGTAGATGGAGTCGGTGGGAAAAGAGTCTACAATCGTGTGAAAAAACGATGAATCGACGATCCAGACTTTATCCTTGTATATTTTGGCGGCTTCCCGATCAGTAAGTTTGAAAATAAGAGTTTGACGACTTGATTTTCTACTGGTAAGCAGCTCTTGTCCGATACTCAAATGGACAAGAAAACAAATCCCAATGGTCAGCAATATTCTCTTCATAAACGTCACGATTCTAAACTAACACGATCCAGATGCAAATACCATTTTGCGACTCTATTAGACACAAGTTCAATTGCACTATTATTTTATAAATGACTCCTTTAATAAAATAATCGTTGTATTATTCGAAATAATAAGTTGATTATTTTAATAATTTAATCATTTAAGAATATTATTTGTTTCTATCGGATTGATGACAGAACACCTGCTGTGGGCTAGCAATTTTTTAGGAGCAGAAGTTCAAAAAAAGCCCTGACCAGCCTATATCAAACCTCTTATCAGAAGGATTATGGACCAGTCAGTGCATTCAATGATCCCCAGATGGGGCGTGATTTAGCGCGCCGAACAAACCCATTTTTGGTTACATTCTCAGATTTGTATATTGCCAGTCAAGGCAATCACAAAGGTAAGCAGGGTTGGCAATACGCTATTCATAATGTCTAATAGAATTACCGGGTACTTAAATGCCGTTGTAAGGGTTTCTAAATTCCAGTACCTTTAGTGAGTCATGTTCTTACATGGCCCCACTACAAACGCCATGGATGTCAGAAAAACAGTACTTCTCCTAGCCATCCTATTTTTTACACTAGAGGGTCCTGGACAGGAAAAGGAAATCGTTCTAGACCTGGATTTAGTTTCCAATTCTTCTGCTTTTAAAGTGAAATCCAAAGGCAATTTTGCTGGTAACATCTCCAAATACCGCTTTGCGAATTTTAATCTCATAGCTGGGAAATCGGGATGGATCAATAGCTCGCGCAGCTCAAAAATCTGGAGCTCTGAAGCTAAAAATCTGACTGAAAACAAGTTCTCCTTCATCCTCTTCAATGGCCAATCCGACACCGCCACCGTAAATGCCTTAAGCATCATCATCACTGAGTTTTCAAAGTCCATGGAATTGTTTTCTTCGGAGAATTTCAGTTTCTCCACTGGAGGAGCAGAATTCAATAACGGGTCGGAGCTCTTTACGGCATCCATCAGCACTTCTTATGAAAGGAACGATGATTGGGTCTTGCGGATGGAGGCGGAAGAAGACGAAGTCTCCTATCGGGAAGTCAAAACCACCCTTGAAAATGGCACTCGCACGATCCGGCTCAAGCAGGTCACGTCCCCTTATAAGCAAGGGAGCAACACCATCCCTGCACTAGGATACGAGTTCATTGAAAATGAAATTGCCATTGGCGCAGTTAAATACTTTCCCGGGACCATCGGCTATCGAAAAGTTTGGTTTCGATCCTCCCTCGAAGAACAGACTCAGTTGGTTCTTGCTGCGGCTATGGCAACGATTCTCCATCTAAAAGAGTGACTATCCAAACAGATCAGTCCATCTTTTCTCGAAAGCAATTAGTCTTGCAG
>CAZQDI010000141.1:0-11004 GCA_964591785.1 uncultured Roseivirgaceae bacterium | reverse complement strand
CCTTTCTCAGACTTGCTCACCTTGGCGAAACCGCCTTGAGTTAGTTTCTTAATTGCCTTATCCCACTTCTTATTGGATAGTCCAGACTGTTCCTTTAAGGTGCTCAAATCCAGTGAACCCTCCTTTTCAAGCACTTCAAATACGGCCTTTTCGTCACCTTCTAATTCGGCGGATCTTGATTTCACTTCGGGTCGCATTTGAGGGAAGAACAATACGTCTTGAATCGAATTAGAATTGGTCATGATCATGCTCAATCGGTCGATACCCAAACCTACACCTGCAGTGGGCGGCATTCCAAACTCTAGCGCTCTTAAGAAATCTTCATCCAGAGTCATTGCCTCATCGTCACCTCTCTTGCCCAACTCCAGTTGCTCCTCAAAACGTTCGCGTTGATCTACCGGATCATTCAACTCAGAATAAGAGTTCATAATCTCTTTCCCGTTGCAAATAGCCTCAAATCGTTCAACTAAACCTTCTTTTGATCGATGTTTCTTCGTTAGTGGGGACATCTCGACCGGGTAGTCGATAATAAAGGTTGGCTGAATCAACAACGGCTCGCATTTTTCACCAAAGATTTCATCGATAATTTTCCCTTTGGCCATGGTTTCATCTAGCGGTACGCCAAGTTTTTTGGCTGTCTCTCGTAACTCGGCTTCATCCATCTCAGAAATATCGATTCCGGTAAAATGTTGAATCGCCTCAAACATGGTAAATCTCTTCCAAGGTCGCCTGAAATCAATCAAGTGCTCCCCCACTTGTACTTTCGTATCGCCATGCAGATCAAGAGCTACTTTTTCAATCATTTCTTCCATACTGTCCATCATCCAGAGATAGTCCTTATATGCAACATACAGCTCAACTTGGGTAAACTCAGGGTTGTGAAACCGGCTCATTCCCTCATTTCTAAAATCCTTAGAGAATTCGAACACGCCATCGTAGCCACCCACAATCAGTCTTTTAAGGTACAGCTCATTGGCAATCCTCAAATAAAGAGTCATGTCCAAGGTGTTGTGATGGGTCTTAAAAGGTCTTGCCGCAGCTCCTCCGTAGAGTGGTTGAAGGATGGGTGTCTCCACTTCTAAATAGCCCTTACCGGCCATATACTCTCGGATCGAATTTACAAGTTTGGTGCGCTGTACGAATGTTTCCCTGATTTCAGGATTTACAATAAGATCGAGGTAACGCTGTCGATACCGTTGCTCCGGGTCAGTAAACGCATCGTATACTTTCGTATTCCCCTGTTCGTCAGTCACCTCCTTTACTACCGGAAGCGGTTTTAGGGATTTCGTTAGTAAACGCAGCTCCGTGACATGAATGGAGATCTCCCCAACCTCTGTTTTGAAGACGTAGCCCTTAATTCCCAGGATATCTCCTATGTCCAGCTTCTTCTTAAAGACTTCATTGTACAAGGATTTATCCTCCCCTTTGCAGATGTCGTCTCTCCGAATGTAAATCTGTATTCTCCCTTTTGAATCCTGAATTTCTGCAAACGAGGCCGATCCCATGATTCTTCGTGACATCAACCTTCCTGCAATGGAGATCATGGAGTAATCATCCGGTCGACTCTCAAAATTACGTTTGATGTGTGCGGTATTTACATTGACGTCAAAGGAGGCCGCTGGATACGGATCAACTCCCATCGCCATTAGTTCTTCTCTTGATTTTCTTCTTAAGATCTCCTGTTCACTTAGTTGCATTACACCTTAGTTTTCTCGTTTTCTTCGTTGTAGTTCTTTCTTGATGAGGGTAAACTCCCTACCACTTTGACCAGCAATTGAAGTGTTTTCCTCTGCTCGTCGGAACAAATAGGGCAAAACCTTCTCCACCGGACCATAGGGCACATATTTCGCCACATTGTAACCAACATTCGAAAGTTTGAAGGAAATATTGTCACTCATGCCCAAAAGTTGCGCAAAATAAACCCTTTTATCTTCAACTGACAGCCCGGCTTCTTTCATCAGTTGCACCAACAAGTTGCTTGAAAATTCATTGTGTGTGCCTGCACAGAGTCCGACTTTATCAATATGCTGAATACACAACCTAAGCGCCTTGTCATAGTCTTGATCTACGGCTTCTTTTGCTGTGTGTATTGGCGAAGTATAATTTAACACAGCAGCTCTTTCACGCTCTTTCTCCATGTAGGCTCCTCTAACCAACTTTGCCCCCAAGTGGTAGCCCCCTTGTTGGGCACGAATTAAGGCACTTTGTAATCGGTCCAGGACATCATGTCGATACAGCTGATAGGTATTGTAGACGATGGGCATTTCTTGGTTATACTTCTCCATCATTCGATAGGCAACTCCGTCGATGAAATTTTGAAACCACGATTCCTCCGCATCAATCATCACCATCAACCCTTTTTGAGCGGCTCGCTGGACAATTTCTTCCACACGCTGTTCGCAATAGTAGAGCTTAGACTTTTCTAATTCATTCAGATGTTCATCATTTTGAGCCTTCGTCATTAAGTCAGTAGGCCCTAAACCAGACAACTTCAATACACAAAAAGGAATATTCTCTTCGTTGCTGGCATAGTCAACCACCCGCAGCGCCTCCTCTTTGACATCATTATATCCATCCTCGCTCTTAAGTCCCTCCACAGAATAATCAAGTATGGTATGAACTCCCTGCCTTCCCAATTCACTAATTGTTTTCCCACAATCGCTGATTGATTCACCCCCACAAAACTGATCAAAGAGTGTACTCTTAATAATTCCTTTGACTGGTAAGTTGATGTGCAGCGCAAGATTGGTGAGCCTCGTCCCCATCTCTACCATCCAAGGTTTTCCCATGGTAGAAAACACAAAATGCGACTTCCTTAAGTCGGCATTGCTTTTGTGAGCAAAAGCCGTTCTTGTATCATCAAAATTGATTGGTTCTGATTGCATATTTTTGAAACGGTTTGCAAAGATAGGCCAATGAAACAGACCAATTACTTAGATTTTTAATGTCGCACCAAATACCTGAATACATACACATTACTACTAAAGTTTCAGATAAGCTTTCTGAAATTATTCATACCCTAAACCCAGATAAGGTAGGTTTGTTGGTTGATGAGAACACAAAGTCTAATTGCTTTCCATTGATTGAAATAACTAGTGATCTTATTGTCGAAATTGAGAGTGGTGAATTGAACAAAAACCTCACTAGTTGTTCACACATCTGGCAACAGCTTACGGCTGCAGGATTTACTCGCAAGAGTGTGCTCATTAATTTGGGAGGTGGGGTGATTGGAGATATGGGAGGCTTTGTTGCGTCAACTTACAAAAGAGGAATTTCATTCATCAACATACCTACTACTTTGCTTTCTCAGGTCGATGCCAGCATTGGCGGGAAGCAGGGCATCGATTTTCAGGGATTAAAAAATCACATCGGTGTGTTCCGAGAACCCCATGCGGTCATTATTGATCCTATTTTTCTGGAGACTCTCCCCAAACGAGAGTTAATTTCAGGGTACGCTGAAGTCATCAAGCATGCATTGATCTATGACGCCAGTCATTGGGAAAGCCTAAGGAACACCCCCTTTGACCAGTTAAACTGGCATGAGATCATTCAGAAATCTGTCTCCATCAAAAGCGCGGTCGTAGACAGTGACCCTTTTGAAAATGGTTTAAGAAAAATCCTGAATTATGGCCATACCCTTGGACATGCGATCGAGAGTCATCTACTGGAAACGGAAGACCGGTTACTTCATGGGGAAGCGGTCGCAGTCGGAATGATTCTAGAAGGCCATCTTTCCCTGCAACTAGGAATGATTACTGCGAGAGACTTTGATCAAATCAGACAACACATCCACGAGCGATATCAGCTACCTTCGGTCCTTCCAGCTTATGAAATTCTGGAACCCCTACTAAGGCAGGACAAGAAAAATAAGCATAACGATATCAGTTTCTCCCTCTTAGAAGAAATTGGTCGTTGTTCATTTGATCAAATTGTTACGAAAACCCAGATTGAAAGCAGTATAGAATCCTATTCTAAATGAATAAGTTGTTAGATGGTCCTTCGTCTTTCGACTTCACAATCTTAACATCTTTTCTTTTTTGTACTTTTTTGGGTGATGTAAACAAAATGGCGATAGCCCCCACGATTAATGAGGCAAGAATTGTTCCTATGGTTTTTGTACGTGACATTTCAGTATTTATGACAACTTTGTAACGTATTTGGTTGGGCAATGTTGATGCCAGAAATGAAAAAAAGTTGAAATATCGATTAAAAAAGTATTCAGACAGACTAAAAGGGGTCGTCAAATTAGAGGCATCGAAAAGCGAGAGTAACCGGGCACTGATCATCAATGCACTTGAAGGCAACGGAAGCAAGCTCACACATTTATCAAATGCAAGGGATACCGAAACCATGCAAGCCTTGCTGCAATCATCCAACAAAGTACTGGATGTAAAGGACGCGGGGACTACGATGCGTTTCCTGACTGCATTTCTGGCGATTACCGGCGAAGGGCAAATTCTGACGGGAACGGACCGCATGAAAAAAAGACCCATCGGCCCGCTTGTCGATGCCTTGACCTCCATTGGTGCTGACATTAGCTATGTGGAGCAGGAAGGCTATCCACCTCTGCGCATTCACAAGATCAAACAGCAGAAGTCTGATCACATCAAAATTCCAGGTAATATCAGTAGTCAATACATCAGTGCGTTGATGATGATTGCTCCTTATCTGAAGCGCGGTCTGACCATTGAACTCACCACTGAGGTATTTAGCAGACCTTACCTGGAGCTTACGATCAACTTAATGAAATCATTTGGGGTAGAAGTGGAGTTCGTAAAGAACAAAATTTACATTACTCCCCAGGTTTATACTTCTACCGCACATGCCATCGAAGGAGATTGGTCGGGCGCTAGCTATTGGTACAGCTTTGTAGCGCTTTCCGAAAAGAAAAGCGCATTGGTACTGCCTCGAATTCGATCGTATTCTTCCCAGGGAGATCGAGTCATTTCGGACATTATGTACCACATGGGCGTGTCCTCACACTACGAATTTGGCCGAGTTAAGATCGTGAAACGGACAGAAAAAGAATGTGAACTCACAATCGATTTTCGCGATTGCCCCGATCTTGCGCAAACGGTCATGGCCGCTGCTGCTGTGACTGGAGTCACGCTGATTATGACGGGCTTAGAAAGCCTAAAAATTAAGGAGACCGACAGGGTACAAGCGATGAAGAACGAGCTTGCCAAACTTGGAGCGGACCTGACCGAGAATACCGATAACTGGAAAATGACGCCTGCTGAACAACTTCCGGCATCTATTGAAGTTGAGACGTATGAAGATCACCGCATGGCCATGGCTTTTGCACCCCTTTCGCAGGTGATGGACGTAATTATTGACGATCCGGACGTTGTCAATAAGTCCTACCCTGGATTTTGGGAAGAAGTCAAAGGCCTTGGAATTACAATTGAGGCAATCAAATGAGCTGCTACATTCATTCGGATGTTCAGCATGCCAGAGACCTACATCAGGAGACGTTGGAAAACTATGCGCAGATTCATCGAATCTTCGATTTGCTGGAGCAGTTTGCCATAACACTCCAAGAAGCGCATCATCACAATGACCTGAGGTGTGCAGGTGAAATCAGTAACTATCACCCAGATTTTCTCGGAAAAAATCCAGGACGCATCATGAATTCGGTATTTACACCGGATGATGCCAGAAAAACGATCGCACTGGAATATGGGTTTGGAAGTTGGGATCAGGTAAGCTATGCGAAGATCAATCATGAGTTTGAAGAAGCAGTGAACTTCCTGGTTACTGGAAAACAAGCAGCACTTAGAGAGCTCGTTTCTGAAAACCCAAACCTTCTGACTATGCGCTCAGACTTTGGGCACGCAGCTGCCTTGATTCATTATGCAGGAAACAATGGGGTTGAGCTCTGGCGACAACTCGTCCCATCAAACCTCCCACAAATGGTAACGATGTTGATCGAAACCGGAGCAAACAAGGACATCACGGCTGATTTCTACGGGGAAGCTTACACGACCAGGGATCTTGCGGCTACCAGCGCTCATCCCAAAGCCGCGGGTATCGAATCTGAATTACTAAAAGCATTGGATTAAGCGTTATCACAAATGAAGGGCCAGCTGCTTACGCACACAGATTTAAGTGAAGCCGAGATAGAAAGAATCCTACCTAGTTTTTCTCAAAGAAAGATACAAAAGAAAGAACTCATTGGTAGACATGGAGAAATCGCCAGGAACGTATTCTTCATTCTTCAAGGAAGTGTTCGGTCCTATCTGATCGACTTAAATGGAAAGGAGCATACCATCCTTTTGGGAACTGAAGGGTATTGGATGGGGGATCTCAATGCCTTCACAAACAATACCACAACTGCTTACAATTACCAAGCACTGGAAGTAACAGAAATCGCGTCGATCGGGATTTCCTCATGGAATCACCTCATGTCTTCTGAGCCGGGCTTCGCGAAATACGTAGGCGTCCTATTTAGAAATGCGTTGATTGTACAACAGGAGCGACTAGTAGAGATGTTTACACTTTCTGCGGAACAACGTTATGAAAAGCTATTCAGGAACCGGAGCGATTTATTCAACCGTATTTCTCAAAAACACCTTGCCAGCTATATAGGAATAACCCCGGAATTCTTTAGTCAACTTCGAAAGCGAGCGCAGCAGTAGTTTTCTTAAACCAGTTAAAGTTTATTCAGGAAGTATCCCGGCAGTTTTGTACCTGGCCATGATCCAGGTGAGATGAACAGTAAGCCTTTTTGTAAGATTTTGCTTTTCCCACTAGTCGGAGTTTTAATGACCAAACCAATTCAACAGGAAAAAGAAAGTACTATGAGACAGGAGTTTGATTTTGCCACCATGCCAGCCCGAGCAGGGGAGCGACCAGAGACGACAGATACCAATCCACACACCCAATTAACCCAACAACCGGAAGACTTATCCTTTATCGAAAGTTTGACGGAATGGGCATTCCAATTGACACATATCGAAAAAAGGCCGAGTGCGATTTCTGTGCCAGGAGCAATGGCGATGTGGTTGGAAGCAGGCCACGCCTGTGACCGCTGCAATGCGTTCATGGTTGGTACTGAGTTTGCTCACTTCCATCCAGAGCCTGACTACAGCCTCCACTTAGGACTCCCAAAAGCCGACGCTGAATTTGTCATTGAAAAGGGCTGGGGAGAGTGGCATCCGATGATACTCAGAGGGGTTTTACCCCCAAACATCATCATGTTGTATGCCCCCCGCAATCAAGAAGAACTGACGGTTTCCAGGCTCATATTAAAAAGGTCCTATGATTTTGCAAAAGGTGCATTTGATAAAAAAGAACCTTGAGAAAAGCGTTTTCATATTGAATTAGTGATGAACTGGTTAAATTGACAGTTGAGCCCTTAGCTGTCAAATGAATGACAACCCACAACTGATCCGGTATAAAAAACTAATACGTTTCATCGATGATCATCTCAACGAAGATCTCAACATTGAAAAAGTGGAAGAGATCTGCCACTACTCTTACCGCAACATCAACCGGATCTTTGAGGCGATTCATCAGGAAACAATTGGTAAATACGTTAAGCGGCTTCGCCTGGAAAAAGCGGCACAATACCTCAAGTATTCTGATATGGGAATTTCCCAAATTGGCTATCAGGTCGGGTTTGAAGATCGAACAGCTTTTAGTAAAGCATTCAAAAAAAGATATGACATGGCTCCACAGGATTATCGGGATCAGACCGAGCGTGATCTGGAGGGTCTGCAAAAAAAGACAATCTCACTTGAGTCTGGCCAACGAAAGCCACTTCAATATGCGATCGAATTCCTCCCTGAATTTAATTACCTGTTTTTGGAATATCGGGGAGATTACGGGGACAATAATGCGGTCGAAAGCGCATGGGAGAAACTTTTTTTGCATGGGGCCGACCTTGACTTAGTCTCTGAAAACACCCTATTCATGACCGAAATACTGGACGATGAAGAAATTAGCGACTGCATCAACTCTCGCTACCGGTTCTCGATCATTTTGGAACACCCGCTGGAGAAGGAACCGAATGATTTGCTGCACCTGAACAAACACAAGCGACAGAAATACGCCAAATTCACCCACCAAGGATCCCAGCAAAGCCTTAATGACTATTATCAGAGTTTATTTGCCTTTTGGATAATGGACGTGCAGAGGGAATTGGTGGACCTCCCCATACTTGAATTTTACCCCAATTACGAGGAGAACCTCGCCGAAAACCAACTGATTACGGAAATCTATATCGCTATCGAATAAGTTGTCCAAAAAGGCAACATCTCCTCATGGCGCTGCTTCTACTTTTGATCCATCACTTAAAATAAAGCACCTATGAATGATGTAGTAGCAACCATGGAAGAGCACATCGGTCTGATCATTTTTGGACTTTTTGTGTTTTCGATTGGCCTGGCGGTTGTAGAATTTTTCTACGAGCTCCATAAAAAGAAGATCAACAAATGGCGACTTGGTGAGATGTGGGCCAGCTTCTCTGTGTTTCTTGTTGCGCAAATCCTGGAAAAAGGAACCAATGTGATTTTTGTTGGCGCATTCCTTTTCGTCGGAGCATGGATTCCCTGGGAAATCCCAATTAATATCTGGACCACCTTACTCTGCTTTGTTCTATTGGATCTAATCTACTATTGGGAACATGTAGTAGAACACAAAGTACGAATTTTGTGGTCCTACCATAGCATTCATCACAGCTCGCCCATCTACAATTACACCACGGCAATGCGTGTGTCGTTCATCGACAGCTTAGTTACCTGGATCTTCTATCTGCCGCTGGTCTTGTTCGGCTTCAACCCGTACATGGTCTTGCTGTGCTTATTCCTGGTGCTAACCTACCAGTTTTGGCTCCATACCGAACTTATCGGCAAGCTTGGTTGGTTCGAGAAGGTATTCATGACGCCCTCTCAACATCGGGTCCACCACGGTTCAGACAAGATCTACCTGGACAAGAACTTTGGCGCCGTATTTTCCATCTGGGATCGAATGTTTGGTACTTTCCAGGAGGAAAAACATCGGCCCAACTATGGACTGGTAAAACCGATCAATACCATCAATACGGTCAAGGTCCATACTGCCGAATACGTGAGCATTTTTAAAGACCTCCGCACGGCCCGAAGTTTAAAAGAAGCATGGAATTACCTGGTCAAACATCCAGGTTGGGCTCCGAAAAGACAGGGATGATCAGATCGATCATTACAAAACATCAACTCAGGTTTTATGGCACTTTGCTGCTCATTGTTGCCGAGGCACTTTGTTCTTTGTTCTTCCCCTTATTTATTGGGAAAGCCATCGACAGTGCAATAGCAGAAAGTATGAATGGCGTTGTGGAGTTGGGGGTCATTGGGTTGTTGGTGCTACTAATCGGAGTGGGCAGACGCGTGGTTGATTCTCGCTTCTATGCCAGGATCTACGAAGAAATCAGCCCCCCATTAATACATCGAGTGGGCAGCAATAGCCCCTCTATTAAGTCGGCACGGTTGGGGATGGTGGGCGAGTTGGTTGAATTCATGGAGAACGATTTTCCCGAATTAGTCCATACGGTGATCGCCATGGCTGGCGTCATTGTCTTGATTGCCACACTCAATCTCTCAATTTTTTATGGTAGCGTGGTAGTAACGGTCCTCGTCTACATCATCTATTGGCTTAGCAGTTCTCAAACCACCCATTTAAACAAGGCCTCAAACGACGAATTAGAAAATCAGGTCAAAGTACTTTCCAACAATGACACTCAATCTTTGCAAACGCACTTACACCATTTAATGAAGTGGAACATTAAGCTTTCTGATCTGGAAGCCAGAAATTTCTCCATCTCATGGGTGCTAATGTTAGGTTTTCTAATTGCCTCGATTTTGCTGGCTGCCCACAGTGGGTCGGTGCAGTACGGGACACTATTTGCATTGATGATGTACGTTTTTCAGTACATGGAAAGTGTCATCAATTTACCCTTCTTCTATCAAAACTGGCTGCGCCTGAAAGAAATCATACATCGTCTTGAGATGGACTGTTCTGCACAACTAAATGAATAGAATCACTGTATTTTTGATTCATGAATCTTCCAGGTAAACCTCACCTTCTCACCGCTGGCGGCTTGGCCTGCCTGGCAGCCGCTCTACTTCACGTAGCCATTATACTCGGAGGTCCGAACTGGTACCGATTTTTTGGTGCGGGTGAAGCTATGGCTCAACTGGCAGCTGCTGGCTCCCTACGCGCCACCTTGATCACTGCTTTTATTGCGATCGTTCTCGCACTATGGGGGCTTTACGGATTATCCGGCGCCGGGCTCATCCGACGTCTGCCCTTTCTCGCGATTGTCCTGGGAATCATCACCTTCATTTTCCTCCTTCGAGGACTCATGGGCATTCCCGTGGTGGTGTGGATCGATGACCCCTACCATCTGGAACTACGGCAACGGATGCCCTTTATGATTATCAGTTCACTTATATCGCTAGGCATTGGACTCCTGTACCTATTGGGTTTAATCCATTGGAGAAAAAATCGAAACCATGGCACAAATTAGACTTCTAAGATGATGTCAGATCACTAGGAGAAAAGCGGTCTAGATGTTAGTTTTATTAGAAGTCTAAAAAACAAGCATGCGATGAACGTCGAACAACTCCAGATTCCGGCCCGAGATGGCTACCCTATTTCCGCTACTGTTTTTCATCCGGACCAAGATGCAGGGATTGTGGCTCAAATTCATTGTGGCACTGGAATTCCTCAGAAACTGTATGCCAATTTTGCCAGCTTCTTAGCAACCAAAGGGATGACTGCCATCACCTTTGATTATCGGGGCGTGGCAGACTCAGCTCCAGAATCGCTGAAAGGTTTTGAAGCCCAAATGGTGGATTGGGGGAAGTTGGATATGCCGGGAGTCTTTGATTGGGTAATCCAGCAATTTCCCGAACATAAAAAAGTGATCGTTGCGCATAGTATGGGTGGCCAACTGCTCGGACTTATGGACCAGCATACGGAGATTGACCAGTTGGTGTTGATTGCCTCGTCAACAGGGTACTGGCG
>CAZQDI010000140.1:0-11034 GCA_964591785.1 uncultured Roseivirgaceae bacterium | reverse complement strand
ATGACCGCAAGAGCAGAAACGAAAATGTGGTTAGCTATCGAGTCGTGGTCAAGTAAAACGATTACTTTCTTAGGATAGTCATCAATTATCAATAGATAATCCAAGAACGGTATATGGTTGGTCGAAATACCTCTTTTGTGGTATTTGTTGGCAGAATTTAGTCTACTATATTACAAGTTGTAAAAACCTGCTTAAACCATGATGCTGCCGAAGAGACTGCTTGCCTTAGCTTTTTCGCTAACGATTGCCTATTCAATATCCGCTCAATACAATGTTGAAATCGTCGCTGGTAGCGCAGCTTTCAACATCAATGCCACCTCACCTTTTAATCCCACAGGCGACAATGCACAGATTGGCGTCACTGAAATTTTGGCTGCACTTTCTTCAGGAGGTGCGGTCATCAACACCAATACGGGAGGGTCTCAGGCTGGAAACATCACCCTTAGTACCGACTTGGACTATGATGGTGCTGGAAGTGGCTTTTTTCTGACATTCAATGCAGAGGGAGACATTACCTTGAACGGGGGCATTTTTGACTCTTCAACGGGCGATTTTGAAGTCATTGGGATTTCACTGACGTCGACGAATGGCAACATAAACGGCACTTTTTTTAATGTTATTTCTGGTGGCGGTGCGATCAATCTTTCAGCTCCTGCTGGAAACATTGACATCAATCAGGTCAGTTCTTCCTCAGCCTCTGCCGGTGGAGCTATTTCAATTTTAGGAAATGACCTATCGGTTACCAACGGAATCATAAGTGCGAGTGGAGCCGGTCCGGGAGCTGGAGATATTACGATCAACCTAAGCGGCGCTTTGTCAGCGGTGACTCCTACACTCACAATCGGGGCTGTAGACCAAAATGGTGGAAATCTGGATTTGGATGCGGCTGAAATACTGACACCTCTTGATTTGGACTTCAGCGGCCCTGCGGGTGGCGGCGGTAATGTGGACATTGCTACTACTAACAATACAGCCACAACCATAAACGCCTTGGATGTTTCCGGGGCTTCAGCGGCAGGGGACATAACTATTAATGTGGGAGGTTCTTTAAGCATTGTTCCGAATATCGATATGACCACTGGAGTGGGAGGGGGAGCTTCGTTTACGGCCACAGCAGGTGGTAACGTTACCATCGCAGATCTTTCGACTGCGGCGGATGGCGTAGGTGGCTCAGTAACAATATCCACCACAAACGGTGCCATCACAACGGGTGATTTACGAATGGATGGGACGGGAGGCGGAGGTTTCCTTGACATCGATGCCACTGGTACCATAGCGATCGATTCGGTTTGGTCAACGGGGAATGGCGATGGCGGATTAATTGATATTTTATCGACGACTGGAGATGTCAATGTTGCTGCTATTAATTCTTCAAGTGCGTTATCGAACGGAGGAAATGTATTTGTCGCTTCGCAAGGAACCTTTACCGGGGGACAGATAGATGCCTCCGGAAGTACCAATGGAGGCCAAATAACATTGTCAGTCAATGAGTTTGATCCTATCGGGGGTGGGAGTTCTGTCTTTTCGAGCGGAAGTAGCGCACTGGTCATTGAGCCCTTCGATTTGAGTGTTCCAATTTTTATTGGTGGGGCCTCCGACGTGGGCGTTGGAAGCCTGGATTTGCTAGCAAATGATCTTTTTACGATCAACCAAACAACATTTAGCCAGATTATTGTGGGTAATGTGGCGGGTACAGGAGACGTGTCTCTTTTGAATAATCTTCTTTCTCTGTCCACGAGCATTCTCATACAGTCCGGTGGTTCAGGTTCATTTGATGCAGATGGGACCAATCTGTATGCGATAGATGGAGGTGGCAGTCCACTGACATTAAATTTTGGTGGGGATGTCATGTTTGCAGACCTGATCAATAATGGCGCGGACATTACCCTCATCGGTAACAACGTTACTGCTTATTCTGTCACTCAGGTCAATATGGTGGCTTCCGGGGCAAGCCCATTGGATGCGGGGACATTCACGATAAATGCTTCTGGTAGCATTACTACCAATGAAATCAGCACTGGCAACACTACCCCTTCCGGAAATGGTGGGAATGTTAATCTCGTTGCCGAAAACAACATCACGGTGAATGGAGAAATAAATGCGGATAACAGTTCATCTTCTGGCGTCAGCGGCTCGGTTAGTATGACCGCGACTTTGGGAGATATCAGCAGCGCCAACGGCATTACTTCTTCTTCGGCGAACGACAATGGGGGCGCGGTCAGTCTTAATGCCTTCAACGGCAGGGTTTTTTACGGTCCGATTGCTCTTTCGGGAGCCTTCGGTAGCGGTGCCATAAACATTACTGCAAGCGAAGAAATAGCAGTCGGGAATTTAACTACCGGCGGTAGTCAAGTTTTCCTGAATGCATCTGGTGCTACTGGGATTACTGCTGGCACAATTACTACTTCAGATGTAGGAGGTGGCAACATCGACATCTTCTCAAGTGGCCCCATTAATACAAGCACGCTGACAGCTTCGGGGGCACAATCAGGAGGTTCCGTCAATGTTTCTGCACCAGACATTAGTGTTTCTGGTACTATTGATGTAACCGGCGGCTCTACCAGTGTAGGTTCAGTCTCTTTGACTGGGGACAACATTACCATCGGTGGTACCATTCTGGCGGATAGTGATTTTTCCGGCGGGAATGTAACCCTAAATGCTTCAACCAATCTTCAAACCACTGGGGGAGATTTTACAATCAGCTCTCAGGCCACTGTCAGTGGCAGCGGAGGAACGGTTGATATCTATGGAAATAACATTTTAAATCCATTAGCAATCAATGCAACTGGCGTCGATTCTGGAGGGTCTACCAACATCACTTCCCTTAACACCGGAGTGGACATTACGTCGTTCACAGCAAATGGTACCAACAGTGTGCTCGATATTGTGGCATCAGGTGATATTAGCTTTAGTTCCAATATTACGATGCAGGCATCTTCTTTTGGAGCTGGAGGAGTGGTAAGGTTGAATTCTCAATTTGGTGCGATTCAATTTGCCAGCAATGGTATTCAGGCCTTTGGACTAGACCAAGGTGGGGACATTGACCTCGAGGCCGCAGGAGACATTAATGTGGGGCTTGTCGAAGCAAATAATAGTAATACAAGTGCCACACCCGGTGTTGTAAACATGAAGTCCCGAATGGGATCTGTGATTTTTGATTTTATCAATGTGGAGAGCGCGGGTGACATGGGTGGTAGCGTTTCGTTGTCTGCCTTTGGCTCTGTGATTGGGAACGGCAGCTTCTCGGCATCCAATGGGGGACTTACTTCAATTTCTACCATCGGAGCAACGGGAAGCGGAAATGTTTTTATTGAGCACAATTCAACAGTACCAACGGATTTTGAAATCGGCCAAAATGTGGCTCCGTCCAATGGTTTGTTCGGGGATCTTGCCGCAGATCCAACGGTAGCTTCCGACAACTATCTGGATGCTACGGTAGTCGGTGGGAGTTACACCTCTGGAGATAGCAGGATTATTCTCTCTATTGCACCAGAGCCCAGTGTGCGTGCGATGGATTCCCTGGCTTTGGTGGCTTTGTTCAACGCTACCAATGGGCCGAGCTGGTTCGGAAATTTCAATTGGCTTCAGCCCAGTCAACCGATTGATACATGGAATGGAATTACCGTGGAAAATGATCGGGTGACGAATATTGAGTTAGGCAACAACAACCTGACTGGAACCTTGCCAGACGAATTAAATGACCTAGACTCCTTAAGAACCCTTGGTCTGCAACAAAATAACCTGAGTGGCACACTTCCTACAGATCTTTCAGGCCTTACCAAGCTTCAGGAGCTTAGGCTTGGGCAGAACAACTTTAATGGACAGTTACCTGACTATATTGGAGATCTTACAGACCTGGTAAGACTTGGGTTATCTCAAAATGATTTCGTTGGTTTTGTCCCACAGAATTATAATCAACTTACCAATCTTGATCGGTGGAACATCAAGGAAAATTCACTGGATTCATTGCCAGACCTGACAAACCTGACACAAATGTCCTTTTTTGATGTATCCTTTAACATCATTGACGATGCAGATTTATTATTAAATAGCTCGGTAATCACCCAGAATAATGGCCAGATCCAAGGAGTTAGTGCTTTGGATTCCCTCGCACTTGTTGCTTTATATAATAGTACGGATGGACCTAGCTGGTTCAATGCAAACAACTGGCTGGAGTCTGGGGTTCCAGTAATTCTTTGGAACGGAGTCTTTGTTGAGAACGGAAGAGTCATTCAAATCGAGCTGGCAAACAACAACCTGACGGGTTCTTTGCCATCCGAACTAAATGACCTAACTGAGCTAAGGATCCTGGGAGTTGCCAGAAATAACTTATCAGGCTCGCTTCCCGATTTATCGGCACTTACTGGATTACAAGAGTTGAAAATTGGACAGAACAGCCTGTCAGGTACCTTACCTGAGTACATTTCAACCTTCAGTCAACTTAACCGCTTTGGAATGTCCAACAACAATTTTAGTGGATCTGTGCCTGCTAGCTATGCAAATCTGGCGAGTCTTGGGAATTGGAATATTAGTTCAAACGAAATTACTGGGTTACCTGATTTACGAAGTCTCAATCAACTCTTTCAATTTAAAGTTTCATTCAATCGGATACCCGATGCAGACATTGCCTTAAACTCAAGCGTCATCACAGAGAATTTTGGACAAATTGGTGTATCCTCCAATATAACTACCGACACGACCTGGTCTGACCTGGTCATTTTGAAGGGACCCGTTTATGTAGAACCAGGGGCTACACTTACCATCAATCCTGGTACGATTGTTAAGGCAACGGAATCTCCTGATTTTTCCTACCTGGTTATATCGAGAGGTGCAGCGATCAATGCCGTGGGTACTGCTGAAAATCCGATTATCTTCACTTCTACCCGCGATGATATCGAACTCGGAAGACGGACCGGGGATAATCTCAGTGAATTCGATAGAGGACTTTGGGGTGGAGTCCTGATTCTTGGTAGTGCCGAGATAGGAGCACAAAACGGCTCTGGAATGGATACGGTACAACTCCCAATTGAAGGAATCTCAGACCCAGTTTTAGGAACCTATGGAGGCAATGATGATCTGGATAATTCCGGTACACTCAGCTATGTTTCAATAAGGCATGGGGGAATACAAATTGGAGATGGGAACGAAATAAATGGACTAACCCTCGCAGGTGTTGGCTCAGGGACGTCGGTCAACAACATTGAGATCTTTGCTTGCTTTGACGATGGAATTGAGTTTTTCGGAGGGGCTGTCTCCGCTTCCAACATCGTGGTGTCCTTTACCGGAGACGATGGTATAGACACTGACCAGGATTACTTAGGATCTGTTTCAAACTTCGCGGTCTTGGATCCGGAGGGTAGCGCATTGGAGCTCGACGGGCCTGAAAACATTTCTACCCTGTCCAGGGGAGGCGTGCATTCGTTAGTGGATGGTTCCGTCAGCACAGGCGCTTCAATTGCAAGCATCGTGGATTGGGATGCCGAAACCAATGGAGAAGTGCAGAACTTTTACATCACAGGACTTGAATCAGGATATGCGACAATTAATGGCAATACGGTCATACAATCATTCGATGGAAATGGCGGAGCCTCTACCAATTGGGAAATTACGACCGTCGATGGGCTTACTGCCACAGATGTTCTAGGGACAGAGGCGGCGGCAATTACCACGGAAGTGGCTGCCGGACTTAATACCGTAGGCTTCGATCCTACAGGGTTTGATTGGACCAATGCTGGATTGAAAGGCTTTATGGTGGATTTTGGATTAAATCCGCCTGCAGTGCCAGCATCCGATTCCCTTGCGCTCGTTGCTCTTTACAATTCAACTGATGGACCCAACTGGTCGAACCAGGAAGGATGGGAATTCATCAATGGTGTTGGGTCTCCAATTCCATTATCCTCCTGGTACGGAGTCAAGGTAGTGGAAGGGAGAGTACATGAGGTTTCCTTGTTTGAGAGCAGCCAAGGATTTTTTAACGGAAACAACCTGACGGGAACACTTCCATTAGAATTGGGGGACCTTGCCGAATTGAGGGTTTTGGATCTTGGTTTAAATAACATCACTGGGTCTATACCTTCTGAACTTGGAAATCTGTCAAATTTGGAATTTCTAAACATACCACATGTCAACGGAAATGGATTGAGCGGCGGACTACCTACTTCCCTGGGGAACCTGTCAAATCTTGTTCAAATTGAGTTAGCAGGGAATCAGCTGAGTGGTTCGATTCCTACAGAATTTGGCAACCTCTCTTCTTTGGAAACATTGGGGCTAAGTGGGAATCAGCTTACGGGCACGATCCCGACCACGTTTGAAAACTTAACATCCATTGTCGATATAAATTTATCTGCAAATCAACTGTCAGGAGACATTCCTTCTGAACTTGGAAATCTCGGCACGTTGCAGCGACTCACTTTGTCGCAAAATCAACTTACGGGTACGATTCCGGCATCCTTTTCGGGGCTAATAAGCCTGCAAGAACTTCAATTGTGGAGTAATCTACTATCTGGAAATCTCCCTACCGTCATTGGAGACATGGCCTCGCTGCAGTTTATTGATTTGAATGCAAACCAGTTTGACGGCAATATTCCTGCTGAAATTGGAAATGCATCAAACTTGAGAAATTTATCAATCCCAGCAAACCTGCTGACAGGTGACATTCCAGTTGAGTTAGGAAACCTGACTAATCTGACGAACTTATGGCTAGACAATAATCAATTGACTGGTGCGCTTCCTGCGGAATTAAATAACCTGACTGATCTTGTGACCTTTTCGGTTGCTGGTAATAGTCTGGATGGCATCATTCCTGACTATACAAATATGGGCTCCCTGGTTGAGCTCAACCTATGGCAAAACCAATTCAGTGGCTCCATTCCTGATTTTATTGGGAATAATCTCAGTCTCAGAGTGATCAACCTTTTCGAAAACAACCTAACGGGAGCAGTACCTACTAATTTCAATCAACTTACTGTGCTGGACCAACTGAATATTAGGGACAATGAGCTAGAGGACCTGCCGGATCTTTCTAATCTGACTCAACTCACTTTCTTTGATGTTTCCTTCAATCGTTTTGGATCTGATGATATTGCTCCCAACCTTGGAGTGATTACACAGAATGATGGACAGATTGGGCCGGTAGCCGCTGCCGATTCTTTGGCACTAATTGACATTTACAATGCACTGGGAGGACCTGGTTGGAACAATGCCGGGACTTGGCTGACAGATACACTGGTGGCAGCCTGGGAAGGGGTAAATGTTAGCGACAACCGAGTTGTTCGTCTAGATATCAATGGGGTTGGTGCGAGTGGCGATCTTCCTGCCGCAATAAGTGTGCTCGATGGATTAGAGACATTAGGACTCGCCAACAACCAAATCACCGGTCTACCTACTGAAATTGGAGATCTGATTAATCTGCGAAATCTATTTCTTGATTTTAATCAAATTGATGGTCCTTTGCCTACTGAGTTGGGGAACCTCACCAACCTGGAGCAGGTTTATATACAGTACAATAACTTCTCGGGACCTATTCCACCTGAATATAGCTCCTTGACCAACCTGCAGGCATTTTGGGTCTCTAATAATGAGATCTCGGGAGAGATACCAACCTTTTTGGGAAGCTTCCCGAACCTCTTTACGCTTAACCTTTCAGACAATAATTTGAGTGGACAAGTTCCTCCGGAGTTGAACTCACTTAGTAACTTATCTGAATTCCGTATTGCCAACAATGCCATTGAGGGCAGCATCCCAGACCTTTCCGGGACTTCCATTGAAGGGAATTTTGATATCAGTGGGAATAGGTTCAGCATGGCTGATTTACTGGATCAAAGCTTTGATGGCCAGACTCCTATTGAGAACTTCAACGAGCAAGAGTTCATCTATACGGTGGATGCCACTTCTTTAACTCCCGGAACCGGACCGGTTACACTAACAATTACCAATAGTGTATCACCCGGAAATGAATTTCAATGGTTCAAAGATGGTGTGGCAATAGATGGTGCTATCACTGCCAGTATTTCCCTTGCAGCACCAACAGCAGATGACAATGGGATCTACACCTGTATTGTGACAAACCCGACCTATCCCGGCCTAGAGTTCAGATCAGAATCACACTCATTAGACATTGATGAGGTGCAAAGAAGGTATGCGCTCAACGTTACAGGTTTTTCCAGTGAGAAGTCCGACGCAGTGGGAGCTGCTTCAGAAATACTTGGTTTCGCTAATTCGGTGTTAGACCCCAATATCCTTGAAACTTCGAGAACCTGGAAGCCAGCAGAAGGTAGTGATCAAGATTTTATCAGTGTCGATTTTGATGGAACTCCTGCGCCAATCAACACAATCTGGATATTTGGTGATGCAAATACCATTCTGGATTCAATATTGGTCAGGAACCCGTCAACCTCAATGTATGAAAGTGTCTCGAATGCCATCCTACTAGATGATCCTAATGGTCTTGGTTCTTCGGAAGGAGAATTGAATTTTTTGACCACCGCATTTAATGTCACCGAAGTCCGATTGGTGGTTCGCCCGGGAGCTCAGCTGGATGCTGTTGCTATTGGTGATAATGGATTAGAGATAAACGTGCCTCAGGACCTATTCACAGAAGCTGTGACCGACACAATCTTTAATGTTGGATGGTCTCATGTTGGGCCAGATAGTACCATGTACTCGTTGGAGCGCTCCCAAGATGGGTCAAACTTTACCGAAATTGCATTGGTAGAAAATGGTTTCAGGAGATACTCTGATCGAGATGTTCCAAATGCAGATACCATCTACTATAGAGTCAAAGCCATCGAAGGTTCAGTAGAATCCCCATTTTCCGAAACTTTGATTGTGCCGAATTGCGGAGGCGCTGTTACGGCAAATATCCCAGAGGGTTCGTGGAGCGGAGTAGCTGAGGAGCTTACACCAGGCTTTGATCCGGACGGAGGCTCTGACCCGAACATTTCTTTCACACGAAATGCGGACGGGACGTTCACAATCAATGATTTTCAGGCTGGATATCTGGATAACTTTAATGCGACTCCAGTAGATGGAATACTTCAAGAAGACTGTAACGGCAACCTGGAAGTCATTCCAGCTACTCCTTTCGGAGGTTGTTCCTTTACTTCTGTCAATTACGTTGAATTCTTCCCTGCAAATGATTCGTTGGTAATTGAGTACACCTTTGCATGCCCTAATGAAAATGATGTAAGGCTGACATATGTGAAGAATGCAGCTGAGCCCGCCCCTAATGCTCCCACCACATTAGCTGCGAGTATATCGGATGCATCCACAGTTAGGTTGACCTGGCAGGATGTTTCTTCCTTCGAGGAGGAATGGGTCATCGAGCGATCAATCGGGGATAATTTAAGTTATGTTGAGATTGCGACCAGTACCCCAAACCCACAACTTGAATTAAGCACATTGGGGTCTGAGTTTGAGACCTATTTTGACAATACAGTCACACCAGGGACCACCTATTTTTATCGAATCAGGTCCAGAAACACGGGGGGAGATTCTGAACCTTCTAACGAGGTTTCGATCGTGGCGATCAATCCAATTTTCAATGAACTGACTACAGGAGATATTATCTCAGATCAGCCCTCCAATTCCTATTCAGGAGCGTGGGGAGATTATGATGGTGACGGAGACGATGATCTTTATGTAACTAATTGGCATCTTAATTTTGATCCGGTTCAGGTCACAAAAGAGAACTATTTGTATGAAAATGTCTCAGGTACATTTTCAAGAGTCAACATCAGCAGTGAACTCACCACGGAGGAATTTACCAGTAGAGGCGCCACCTGGGGAGACTACAACAATGATGGCAATCAAGACATTTTTGTACTGGGCAGTGGCGTATCTTCATTCATTAATGATGGGGCAAATAGCTTTCTATTCCAGAGTGACGGGGCTGGAGGCTTCACAACTAATACTGATTTCCCTTCACTGGCAGGGGTAACAGCGACAGCATCGGACTTAAACGCTGATGGCAACCTAGATATCATATTAAGTGATTCTGACTTTATCAGAACTGGATTGGGTGACGGAAACTTCAACTCCATTGGAGAAACATCTGGCGGAGCAACCCTTAATGGGGGAGATGGTTTTCCTGGGTTCTGGACTGCCTTAACACCGGACATTAATAATGACAGCCTTCCTGATCTTTTCTTTGCGAATAGCAATGCGATGGAGCTCTATGAAAATATGGGTAATTTCCAGTTTGAAAGGATTTTCTCCAGGGACGGTTTATCCGCACGGGGGGCCGTTTTTGGAGATTTTGACCACAATGGATACTTTGATATTTTGGTGGCTGATCGCGATCAGTCACTACTACTTCTTTTTGATGAGACTGGCTTGTTTGCCGAAAGAGATGTGGTCGACTTTCTTGGAGAGCAAATATTTGTGCAACGTGGCCTGACCGTCTTAGACTACGACAATGACGGCAATGAAGACCTGGCATGGATTATCGATGATGGACAGCCTGTGCTATTTAGAGGAAATGGAGATGCGACTTTCGTGAAGATTGATAGCACAGAACAACTCTTCCCTAAGACAAGTATTTTTTCTTCACTTAGTATAGCAGACTACAATGACGATGGTTACGAAGACATCTTCTTAGCCGAGACAGATGCCTCACGAAACAATGTACTTTTTGCCAATGCTGGAGGACCCAACAACTTCTTACGAGTAGATTTAGGAGGTACCTCTTCAAATAGATTAGGTATTGATGCGCAAATACGGATCAAGTACGATGGGGTGTGGCGCAAAAAGCAGGTGACAACAGTGAATGGTCTATGGAGTTCCAATGAGATCACCACTCACTTTGGTGTAGGAACTGCTACACTTGTGGATTCTGTCGAAGTTAGATGGCCATCTGGACTTGGCACCTATCTCACCGATGTTCCCGTCAACCAAACCATCGAAGTACTTGAATTGGGCATTCCAATCGTAGAGATTGACTCGATTGTAACGGAAGATTTTCAGCCTGAAGTTACAGGAAAAGTGACCGACCTTACCGCTCTAATTGAAGTAATCCTTGAGGGATCCACCTACAAT
>CAZQDI010000139.1:0-11188 GCA_964591785.1 uncultured Roseivirgaceae bacterium | reverse complement strand
CGGAGTATAGATAAAGAACTGCGCCGTTACCACTATCATTAATGGCCCACACATGCCCGGGGTATCTGATGGATGGAGCAATACCTGAAATTTCCTTTTGACCAATTAGACCTATTGTGTCAGGGTCAGACAGGTATTGGCCTGATACAGCAATGGGACCAAAATCAGTGCTTTCTACGCAGAATTCTTGCGAAAAGGATTGATAGGCAGAAATCGTACTAAAGACTACTGCTATCAAAAACTTGTTCACTACTACTCCTTAGTTGGTAGAATCTGACTCAGCAGGCTCATCTGTCAAGCCTTCCAAGTTAGAGCCATCAGCAGGCTGAATGCTTGGAGGAAGGGCGGGGGACTGTGCATTGTCAATGTTTGGACTTGAAAGAATATCTTCCTCTTGGGCAGGCTGAACGAAGTTAGTGGCTATTGAAAGCGCTAGTAGCGCTACCGCGAAACCCCAGGTTAGTTTTTCGAGAAGGTCTCCTGTCTTCTTAACTCCCATCAATTGACTGGTTCCTGACCCTCCAAATTGGCTTGATAAACCGCCACCTTTCGGGTTTTGCGCCAGGACTACTAATATCAATAGTACTGCTACAATAATAATCAGGGTTACAATTACTCCGTACATCTACTTGCTCTTTGAAATTAAGTCCGCAAAGTAAGATTTTTTTTCTGGATATTTCAAGATAAGTGCCTCATAGATTTCAATGGCACGTTTCTTATTTCCTTGGTTAAGGTATATTTCTGCTAAATATTCGGAAGCCAAATTCTTGTCCCAGGTGCCACTTGTTTCTGCAAGGTCGCCAGCGGATTCTTCGGTCTCTTTCGTGTACTTAATGGAAGGTGAGTCCTTGATGAACCGATCAATGATACTTTTTTGACGCTCACGATCACTTTTTCCGTCATCATCATTTCCCTTTTCGGACTTATTTATACTTGGGGACCCACTTTTTCGAGAGGACCGTTTGCTCTTTACCAATTTGGCCTTCTTCATGATCGAGCCTTTGGGCATGGCACTTTCAGTGCTTTTTGATGCCGTAGATTTTGGCTCTTTAGGTTTGACTTCCTCTCTTGGTTTGGTTGCTTCTTTATCTTTTACTTCTTCCTTTACTACAGCCTCTCCCGCATCTTTTGCAACTGGCTCTTTTTTTGGCTGATCTTCTTTTATGGAAGTTGCTGGCTTCTCCGTAGTTTTCTTAGGTGTTGTAGTGCTTTTTGGCTTAGCCTTTGCTTTTACTGGCTCCTTGGCTGTTTCCTTTTGATCGTCACTGCTCTCTTTTTTTGCAGCCGTTTTTTTCTTAGGCATTTGAGGTTTGGCCTCGTCCTCCTGCACACTTATTTCTTCGTTTTCTGATGACTTACTGCTTGAATCTGGTTCGTCATCGTCAAAGAATGGAAATTCCTCAGGAGGTTCAAGTTTTCTCAAGTAACTTCTGGTCGCCTCACGATCAAATCTAGATTCCTTGAAGGGATCTTCAGCTCGCTCTTCTTGATAATTATCAGGCTCTTCCAGCTTCTCTGGCTTTTCTTCAGTTTGCTTCTCAGCTGGTTGCGAATCCAGAGGTTCTTTTTCCTCTTTTTCTTTTCTACGTGAGCTTTTCTTGAGCTTTTCCTCCTTTGTCTGCTCTGATTTTTTGGGCTCTTCTTTCTGGACTTCCGATTCTATTACCGGCTCTTCTTTTTTCTTCGACGCTGATTGATTTTTTGCAAGTTCAGCTAATTTCTTATTTACAATTTCATCTTCCTCATCACTACTCATCACCTCAGTGGTTTTCGTTTTTGATGTGGTTTTCTTTCTTGGTGTCTTTGGTTTGTCGGAGGTCTTTTTAGACGATTTGGGTTTTTCGGTTATTATTTCTTCCTCAATAGGTTCTTCTTTTTGATCATTAGCGGCTGTATTTTCGACTAAGCCATCGATTTCTTTTTTGCTGTCTTGTTCTACTGCTTCTTCGACAGATTTTTTAATAGAAGCTAGTTCATCCTCTTCCTCAATTTGCTGTTGAACTTCTACAAAATGGGCCCTTGACGATTTGAGATTCTGCATATCTTGTTTCAGCTCTTCAAGGATTGCATCCAAATCTCCAGCGGGTACATTTGGTACTTCCGGTACTGGTTTTTTAGTCGTTTCTTTTAGTGCACTCGGTCTTTTATCTTCTCGTTTGGCTTCTGATTTTACCTCGACAACTGCTTTCTCACTAGCGGTAACAACTTTTTTTCTCTCTGGTTTAGCTTCAATTTTGGGTTGACTGAGGAAAAAAAGATCACCACTTAAGTACTTTTTGAATAGGACACGGTCAGTGGAATAGATTGCGGCGGATGCAATTCGTTTCTTGGTGTGTGAATGTTTTAGTTCTTTACTTCCTTTAGCTAATAGGAGCCTTGCGCTCAAGAAATAAGGATGATCAGCAACAATCGATTCCAATTCGTTCAATTGCTGAGCTGTCAGGTGGCCGGGATCTCGAAGTAATGTGACTAACTCGCTTTTATTCACAGGATTAGGTCGTCGGGGTTTAAGCTAAAATTAAGCATTTTCACCAATTTGCCACCGATGCGTTGAAGATATCTAGGATAATTTGATCAAAAATCTCCTCAACGAAAAGTTCCTCGTTTGAGGCCAAATCAATATCAGTATCAAAATCTCGGAAAAAAGAGAAGTTTTTGTCGAAATCAAATGTTGGATCTTGGACGTTTACATATGTCGCCGAGATCGTAATTGTGATCCGTGAGAGGGCTGAGAAGTCGCCCTGGTCCTGGTTTCCTTGATTGGCTGCAACCGGGGTAATTGTGTAGTTGGAAATAAATCCATCTATCTGAAGATCCCCATTATTATCCACTAGCTCCAGTGGGGTATTTTGCTGATAATAATCTTTAATACTTTCCGTGAATAGAACACTCATGTTGGAGGGTCCCAAGGGAGCATTATTGTAAAAAGTCTGAATAGAGATGGTTTTGACATCGGGGCTTATTGAAGCTCCTGTAAAGGAATAAACTCCACATCCACTGATAATGCAAATTCCGAATATTATGAGGATATTATAGTTTTTCAAGCTCATATTGCTTTATCTTCCTATACAAAGTTCGTTCCGAAATCCCGAGATCATCAGCGGCATATTTTCTCTTGTTGTTGTTTTTTCTTAAGGCTCTTATGATGAGCTCTTTTTCCTTTTTTTCAATGGATAGTGACTCATCGGCTTCGGTGATGTGGGTAATGTCTTCGACATCTTCATGGAACTCTTCATTGCTTGAAATGATCAATTGAGGTTCCTCAGGTAGAACTTCTTCGGAATGGTATTGCTCAAGTTGAGGATGATTTGAATCAATATTTTGAAAAAGCTGTTTATGGTCTTCAAGAATCTCAGTGTCATTATCAGAGCCATCTAACATCTTAAAGACCAATTTTTTTAATTCTGCCATATCCGCTTTCATATCAAAGAGGACTTTGTACAGAAGGTCTCGTTCACTATAATTTTCAGCACTTTCCTGCTCTTTGATGAGAGCCGGTAGATTATTCCCGGTTCGGGGTAGGTATTGTTCAAGCTGGTTTTTATCGATTTGGCGTTCAACGCTTAAAATGCTCACCTGCTCCACTAAGTTCTTCAACTGTCGAATATTTCCAGGAAAACGGTGCGCTTTCAAATACGCTTCTGCGTCAGGGGTTAGATTTACCGGTTCTGTTTTGTAATTCTCTGAGAAATCGTAGGCAAACTTTCTGAAAAGCAAAGCCACATCGTCGTTACGCTCCCGAAGTGCAGGCACATAAATCGGCACAGTGCTTAGACGGTAAAACAAATCTTCTCTGAATTTCCCTTTTTGTACCGCTTCCAAAAGGTTGACATTGGTGGCTGCGATGACACGCACATTGGTCTTTTGAACTTTCGAGGAGCCTACTTTTATAAATTCACCATTTTCAAGTACTCGTAGCAGTCTGGCCTGAGTACTTTGTGGCATCTCGCCGATTTCATCCAAGAAAATAGTACCACCATCAGTTACTTCAAAATACCCTTTTCGCTCACCTGTAGCGCCTGTAAAAGATCCTTTTTCGTGACCAAATAGTTCGGAATCAATGGTACCTTCTGGGATTGCACCGCAGTTTATGGCAATAAATTGGCCATGCTTTCGGGGAGAGAGGCTGTGAATGATCTTAGAAAATGACTCCTTGCCCGCTCCGCTTTCTCCCGTTATCAGCACGCTCATGTCGGTTGGCGCTACCTGAATAGCAACTCGGATGGCATTGTTAAGTTTTGGAGAGTTGCCAATGATCTCAAAACGTTGCTTGATTGCCTGTATTTCTGAATCTACTTTATAATTCATATTACCTCTCCGAATAATGTGGCTGCTGTACAGTCATGGACCCTTACGTTGACGTATGTACCCTTTGGATAGCTTCCTTCAAAAACTATTACCTTATTGGCGGAGTTTCTTCCTTGCATCTTTTCTGCTGACTTTTTGCTGGTACCCTCTATGAGCACCTCAAATGTCTTGCCAATATCTTTTTTGTTTCTCGCAAGTGATAATATGCTTTGTTTATTGATGATTTCCTGAAGTCTTCTCTTTTTAATTGTCAGTGGAATGTCGTCTTCATATTTTTTGGCAGCAAGAGTTCCAGGTCGCTCAGAATAGAAAAACATATATGAGAAGTCGTATTTCACATATTCCATCAGAGAGATAGTATCTCGATGTTCCTCCTCCGTTTCAGTACAAAAACCCGTTATCATGTCCGAACTGATTCCGCACTCGTCACCGATAATGTCCCTGATCGCATCTACACGATTAATGTACCATTCACGATCATAGGTGCGATTCATAAGCTCTAATATTCTTGAGTTGCCGCTTTGAGCAGGTAAGTGTATGTAGTTGCAAATGTTATCATACTTCTTCATCGTATAAAGTACTTCATCAGTGATGTCTTTAGGGTGAGAAGTGGAAAAACGTACTCTTAGCTTCGGATCCACTAAGGCGACCAATTCCAATAGTGCAGCGAAGTTGACAATCTCGATATTATCCTTACGCTCAAGTCTAGCTTTGTTGTTTTCTTCTTCTGACCACTTATATGAATCTACGTTTTGACCTAAAAGAGTCACTTCTCTGTACCCTTGATCAAATAGATTTTTGGCTTCCTGTACAATGGATTGCGGATCACGACTTCTTTCACGTCCTCTGGTAAAGGGTACTACACAAAATGAGCACATATTATCACACCCACGCATGATGGAAATGAATGCGGTGACACCATTTGAGTTTAAGCGTACAGGAGCGATATCTGCATAAGTCTCTTCACGCGATAGAAAAGTGTTTATGCCTTTCTCACCTTCTTCAGCCTTTTTTACCAGTTTCGGAAGATCGCGGTAGGCATCAGGCCCTAAAACCAGATCAACAATTTTTTCCTCCTCTAATAGCTTAGCTTTTAATCGTTCCGCCATACATCCAAGTACACCAACAGTCACTTCTCGATTCTTCTTTTTTATGCTATTGAAAAAGTTGAGACGATTGCGAACAGTCTGTTCAGCTTTTTCCCGAATCGAACACGTATTAATTAAGATTACGTCCGCATGTTCTGCTGAAGATGTTGTCCCGTACCCCTCCTTCTTCAGAATCGATGTGACAATTTCACTATCTGAAAAATTCATCTGGCAACCATAACTCTCAATATATAGCTTCCTTTTCTTACCTTGACTATCTTCTTCTGTGGTTTTGAAATCACATGATTCAGGTTGATTTTTCTCTTCCTCTAAAAGATCTATGTCTGCTATCAATCCTTGCATCCTGCAAAGATAGAAACATGAGTGACATTTTGTCAGAACTTTTTATCATGGATTACAACTAGTTTTAGCTTAAAAAGAGATGGCGTATATACAAAAGGTCAGAGGTTTTACTCCCAAATATGGTAATAACTGCTGGTTTGCTGAGAATAGTACCATGGTGGGGGAGGTGGAACTGGGAGATAATTGTACTATTTGGTTTGGTGCAGTAGTCAGAGGGGATGTTAATTTCATTAGAGTAGGAAACAATACCAACATTCAAGACAATGTAACGATTCATGGAACCTATGAAAAGGCAGGAACAACTATTGGAAACAATGTATCCATTGGTCATAATGCAGTCATCCATGGATGTACCATTGAAGATAATGTTCTGATTGGTATAGGGGCTATTGTCCTTGACAAAGCCGTAATTAAGACTGGCTCAATCATCGGTGCAGGTTCCGTAGTTTTGTCAGGTACAGTTGTTGATGCAAATTCTGTGTATGGTGGTACTCCTGCCAAAAAACTAAAAGAGATGGACGAGGAGAATAAGGAGATGTTGGGAAGAATAGCTGGTAACTACTCTATGTATTCCAGTTGGTTTAAATCATAAGATAAGATGAATCTATTTACTCGATTATTGATTTCGTCTGTGGCTGTAATTATCGCCACTTATCTGTTACCAGGTATTGCAATAACAGGAAGTAGCCTGGATGCTTTTATTACCGCTTTTATCGTAGCGGTCATTATTTCATTGCTCAATGTTACTGTCAAGCCAATATTAATCATCTTAACCATTCCAATCACCGTCGTAACCCTGGGTTTGTTTCTACTTGTTATAAATGCGCTTGTGATCATGATCGCGGGGTCGATCGTACGTGGATTTATTGTTGACAGTTTTTGGTGGGCATTGATTTTTAGCCTCTTGTTATCAGTAATTAATTCTTTACTGACCGACTTAAATAGGAATCAGAAGTAAACAGGACACTGAGGGTCTTTCCCGAGATTTAACTCGATTCTATAGTTGAGCATAATCTCATGGGTTCCGCGAGAAGCTGCATCCAGTGCGTTAACGGTGGTGTCGTAAGCGTAGCCGATTCTGAAGTTTTCATTCAATATCAATTGAGTGAGAAAGACAAGTGCATCACCACTTCTATAGGATGCTCCAACATAGGCAATCCCATCAAAAATCACTGTTCCGTTGAGATCCCAACCCAACCTGCTTTGTTCCTGATACCTTAGCAATACCGATGGGCTTAGTTTTACATTTTCGCTGATATTTAGAATGATACCCCCAGTTCCGTAATAATATCTACTTTCTCTAGCGGATGTTACCGTTCCTTCAATAGCATTCTCTTCATCTATATTAAATAGCTTGTTCTCAATAATGTATGGGGCAGAAACCCCTGCATACATTACTGGATTTGCAAAATAAATTCCTGCTCCAAAGTTAGGAGTGAACCTCGTGGGAATGCCTGATAGAAGTTGATCGTCTTGCCTCAGCAAGTTCAGTTCGGTAAAATTTGACCTCCTATTGTCAAATCCACCGGATAGGCCCATGGAGAGTATTCCTGCTGATGTTCTTATCTTATATGCGCCACTGAAATAGAAGGCAGATTCTTGATGGACTCCAATTTCGTCTCGTGTCGCTTGAATACCTATTCCGAGTTGATTGCCATGAAGGGAAGTATTGGCCGTAAAAATATTAGAGGTAGGAGCACCTTCAACATTGATCCATTGTTTTCGGTGTACAAAACTTGCACTAAAGATGTTGAGGCTACCTGCGTATGCAGGGTTCAAAGCAAGACCATTAAACATGTAGGTGGACATTACAGGCCTTTGCTGACCAAAACTGGCCAAGGAAACTGTCACCAATAGGATCGATACGATCTGCTTTCTCATCCTTGCCTAAAATTATCTAACTAATTCCAAATAACCTTGTATCGGGTCAGTGCCGTTGCCTAAATCTATCAAATAGAAGTAAGTTCCTGAAGGTAGAACGAGACCACCACCTCCAACATTGCTTATTCCTTCAAATCGTCGGTTTCTATTGTCATACCCATCTACTTCATAGATTCGTTGCCCTGCTCTATTAAATATTTTGACATTATTCTGAGGGAAATAATCCAGACAGTCAATCAGGAAAAAGTCATTTTTACCATCATCATTTGCCGACACTCCATTGTAGATATTGACCGTCACGTCCACTCTGAATTCAGCAAAATACTCACATCCATTGTCAGCGATGAATCTGACCCGATAGTTTCCAGGGAATGCATCAATTAATCTCGAATCTCTACTTACTACCTCCTCTGTTACAAAAGTGTCGTCCCCAAGGAATGTCCATTCGTATTCAGAAGGAAGATTAAACTCATCGAATACTACAATTGCAGATCCAGTAAACTGATTGGTAGATCCATCTTCTGTTCTTAGGCAAATTGAATTATCAACTTGAATTTCAAAATTAGGATCAACTCTTTGGTAATCTATTGGCACCTGAGTGAATGGTGATTGGCAGCCTGTAGTAAGATCGGTAGCTCTTACCAAATAGGTGAGTGTATCGAGATTGTTCACCTGGGCGCCAGTGGCATAAGGCGTGTTAAGATCCAATGGGTCAAACCATTCAAAAAGAAAGTTGTTGGTGACGCCATCTACATTCGCTATAGCGCTTCCGTTTGCAAAGGAACAATTGCTTCTGCCACTGTTGACTAGAACAAATGGTGCATTGGGGATTTCTGCATTGTTAAAGATTTCAAATACTCTGGTATTGACACATTGAGAGATTCTATTCTCCACATTCACTGCGTAGAGGCCGGCGTCCAGAGAGTCGATAAAAAAGCCACTTCCGATAGAGTCACTCTGGTCATTTAACCAGGTAATGTTAACGGTAGACAGGTCGTCAAGTACGACTTCAGCATATCCGTCCTTATCGTCGAAACAAACAGTAACATCCCTCGTTTCTAAATCAAATTCAGAGAAGATAAAGTCATTATTCAAATTAGCTTGGGTGGTCAAGGTATTGCAGAATCGATCTGTAGGATCAACGGCGTACACCACAAAGTTTCCTGTTGACCGATTAGGCCAGGTTTGACCATTGTTTTTCTCAGGATCACCAAATTCATTAATAAATAAGAATGGACCAAAGTCAGCAAGTGTTGTATCAGGGTTAGGCCCGATTTCAGCAAGCGTCCCTTCAAACCAGTAGTAATCAAACGCTGGTAAAGCTCCAACAATCTCCTCTAGGTTTTGACCAATAATAACGCTAGCTGTCAGAATTCCGTTTGGTTCATCACAACTTGTATTGTTAGATACAGAGACTACAATATCCAAATCATCCGGTGTAATGTCGGTCATCTCAAACGTTCTTTCGGTAGTACATCCCGTTATGTTGTTTAATGCTACAACAGTATAGAAACCGGCTGCGAGTCCCGATACCTCATTGGTACTCGCTCCGCTAAGATTCTGACCTCCCTGATAGTCGTCGCTAGTAAGACTGTCAATAGAAGTGCTTCCGAAATACCATTGGAAATCATAATCTGCATTATCTGGTTGACCGTCTGCAAGTGCCAAAAGTCGGCCATTCGGATTATCAGGATCACAATTGGTCTGGTAATCAAAATCTGCTAAGTCGATTGCCGGTCTTTCTACATTTTCGGGAACTGATGTTTGAACGATCGGTGTTTCGCAACCTAGTTGAGCATGCCTTCCTAGAATAAAATAGGTGGTTGCTCCCAAGGCCGTATTAAAAATTGCGCCATCAGTGGGTACTGTAAATACAGCTGGATCTCCAGAATCTTCCGGGTTGGATGTATAAAATTCGAAAATGTAATCGGAAAGGTTGTCTGGATTGCCACTTCTATTAACCTGAGTAATATCAATGATTCCATTTCCGAAGCAGTTTGTGGCACCGGTAACATTAAAATCGATGATCTCGACCTCGAGCGGAACATTAGGAATATTGATTTCCTGTCTAGCGACGCAGTTACCAGTGGAGGTTCGAGTAACTTCTACAGTATATAAGCCTGCGGCAAGTCCCGAGATGGTAGATTCATTGAAACCAACAGGCACTGATCCATTGGCAAGAGGTGTGCCGTCGAGCGCTATGGCAGTTCCTCCGATATCTTCAGATGCTCCAAAATACCACTGAAAAGTATAGTCCAAATCAGTATGGGTGACTCCATCTGCTAGGGCGGTAACTGTCGCGTTAGGAGTGAATCCGTCCTCACAAGTTGAATCAGCCTGATTTAATGTCAATTCAATTGTTGGAAATGACGGGTTGTCCAATATGGAAAAGTTGAAAGGCTCCGATTCGCAATTACTTGTGATATGTCTTACTACGGCATAGTAGTCATCTGATGAAAGATCAGTGAACGAATAGGGGACATTGGAGGTTGTTCTTTGCTGTGTATCATCACTGCTCCTCAAGATGTTTAACTCGAATACTCCATCTATGGGTAATCCTGTACCAAGATTATCATATACATCTCCGTTGTAGGTGACTTCCAGTAAGTTAAAAGTTCCGTTGTCAATGGTACAGTCCGTATCGTCGAATGATTCCGCATTGCTAATAATTGGGAAAGCAGGTTCATTCGGAATTTCATAAACTCGAGTAATGTCGCAACCGGTGTTGGTATTAAGCACAGTCACTTGGTAGTTCCCTGATGGAACACCACTCAACGTAGCCTCGTTGTCATTGACTACAACGGGCAAAGCGCCTCCGCCCTCTATTTCCCACAAGAATGTATACCTAGGGTTCGTATGATCATAGACTTCATCGACGACAACCTCTATTTCTCCTGCATTGGTCACACCCGGCGCGCATGCTTGATCTGGGGTGATGCTTACCAGTGTCACCAGCGGGTCGATCTCCGTATTACCGATGGTAATGGTTCCGGTAGCTACCTCACAATTAGTAGTGATATTGACAGCATCTATCAGATAATCTCCGGCAGCCAACCCATTGATTTCAATTTGAGTAGCTGCAGTCGCGTTATACGGCGATAATCCAACATCTGTCCCAACTCCATCAGTGACAGAGATATTGTACAAGGTCAAATCATTGCCTGAAATATCGGAATCGTCGATGTAAATAGTTCCACTATTGCCGACACAGAGTGAGTCCGCAAGAGCAAGTCCTTGAATCGCAGTTACATTCAGGGTTGGGATGTCCAGTGCTTCATCTACAAAGAATGTTCCTGTAGCTGTACATCCACTGGAAACATCCGTGGCAATAACGGTGTAAGAGCCGCCATCCAGGTTGGATGCAGTAGATATAGGCGTAGCAGTCACAATGTCTACTGCTGGAACATTGGTTCCTCCTGGAACATCTCCTTCAAACCATTCAAAAGTATAAGTGCCGGATCCTCCTGCAACCGTAGCTTCTAGCTCTCCCGTAAACATTGAAGCCCCGTCGCAATGGGTGTTTTGTTCACTATTAGTCAGTGCAATGG
>CAZQDI010000138.1:0-11211 GCA_964591785.1 uncultured Roseivirgaceae bacterium | reverse complement strand
ACATTAACTGAAAATCTAAAAAAATGGCAAAAGATATATTCTTTGATACCGATGCAAGAGACAGCATAAAAAAAGGTGTTGACGTCCTTGCAGACGCTGTAAAAGTGACCCTCGGCCCTAAGGGAAGAAATGTTATCCTAGACAAAAAATTTGGTGCACCCACAGTAACAAAAGATGGTGTTTCAGTAGCTAAGGAAATCGAGTTGAAAGAGCCTATTGAAAACATGGGAGCTCAATTGGTGAAAGAAGTAGCTTCCAAAACTGCAGATGATGCAGGAGATGGAACAACTACTGCAACTGTTTTGACTCAAGCAATCTTTGGACACGGTATCAAAAACGTTGCAGCGGGAGCAAATCCGATGGACCTTAAAAGAGGAGTGGACAAAGCAGTAGCTGCAATAGTTGAAAACCTCAGATCTCAATCTAAGGAAATCAAAACTAACGATGAAATTTCTCAGGTAGCTTCTGTTTCTGCGAACAACGACGCGGAGGTTGGAACTATGATTGCTGATGCAATGGAGAAAGTTGGAAAAGATGGTGTAATCACAGTTGAAGAAGCGAAAGGAACGGAGACTGAAGTCAAAACTGTAGAAGGTATGCAATTCGATAGAGGCTACCTCTCTCCTTACTTTGTGACCAACACGGACAACATGGAAGCAGAATTGGAAAGCCCTTACATCCTGATCTATGACAAAAAGATCAGCAACATGAAGGAGCTTCTTCCAATTTTAGAAGCAACTGCCCAAACTGGTAAGCCATTATTGATCATTGCTGAAGATGTAGAAGGCGAGGCATTAGCCACACTGGTTGTGAATAAGATCAGAGGATCACTGAAAATTGCTGCTGTTAAAGCACCTGGGTTTGGTGACCGAAGAAAAGCCATGTTGGAAGACATCGCGATTCTGACTGGAGGAACCGTAATCTCAGAAGAAAGAGGTTACAAATTAGAAAATGCAACGATCGATTACTTAGGCACTGCCGAGAAAGTGAATATCGACAAAGACAATACTACAATTGTCAATGGCGCTGGTAGCTCTGAGGACATCCAGGGTAGAGTAAATCAGATCAAACAACAGATCGAAAATACAACTTCCGATTACGACAAGGAAAAACTTCAGGAAAGACTTGCAAAGCTTTCTGGAGGTGTGGCAATCCTTTACATCGGTGCCGCTACAGAGGTGGAGATGAAAGAGAAAAAAGATCGTGTAGACGATGCTCTTCACGCAACCAGAGCTGCTGTACAAGAAGGCATCGTAGCTGGTGGAGGTGTAGCCTTGATCAGAGCAATGAGTGCATTGGACAAGCTGAAGTTAGATAACGAAGATCAAAATACAGGTGTAGCGATCATTCGTGCAGCTGTACAAGCTCCACTAAGAACCATTGTTGAAAATGCAGGTGGTGAAGCTTCCGTTGTAGTGAATGAAGTAGCAAACGGAAAAGGAGATTACGGTTTTAACGCGGCAAATGGCACTTACGTCAGCATGTTCAAAGAAGGGATTATCGATCCTACTAAGGTAACTCGATTAGCGCTTGAGAACGCTGCATCCATAGCATCTCTTCTGTTGACTACCGAGTGTGTGGTAGCCGAAGAGCCTGAGAAGGAAGGTGCTGCAATGCCTCCAATGCCTCCAGGTGGCGGCATGGGCGGAATGATGTAAAATTCAGCTTTATTGCATTTGGATATACCGAAAGCCTTGTCGAAAGACAAGGCTTTTTCATTTACTTCAAAAAAAATATCACGAACAAAAGAAGATGCAACCTGGACTTTTAATCGTGGTCCTTACCAATAACTCCCACATCAAATGAGTTAGAATGAAAAAAAGTCTGATCTGGCCACTTTTCTGTTTCTGTTGCTTAAATGTCTGCAGTCAAGGTAAAGACCTCGCATTTGGAAAACAATACACCATCTCCTCCTCTATTTTAAATGAAGATCGAATTGTCGCCGTCTTTACCCCACCCGACTATGATCTAACCAATGAAAAGTATCAAGTCATTTACGTCTTAGATGCCGAATGGAACTTTCACTTCGTATCAAGTCTGGTAGATAAGCTTTCAGGCAGCGGAGATATTCCAAAAATGATCGTCGTAGGTATTTACAATACCAATCGAACAAAAGACCTCACCCCTTCCGGAACCAACGACAACCCTCGATTTGGAGGCGCGGAACCGTTCCTTCAATTTATGAAAGAAGAACTACGTCCATGGGTCAACGAAACCTTCAGGACATACCCATATCATTTGTTAGCTGGCCATTCTTTCGGAGGGTTATTCACCGTTTACAGCATGATGGAAAGTCCGGGACTATTTCACTCCTACATTGCTTTGAGCCCAAGTCTTGGAAGAAATGATGAGCAGCAAATACGTCATGCCCGGGCTTTCTTCAAAGAAAAGAACTCCTTCCCTGATCGCTTATACATGGCGGTCGGCAATGAAGGAGGAGCCACCTACCATAGTACCAAAAAATTAGTTGACTTGCTCGAACAGGACGATGTGAAATTTTCGTACCACTTTGATCATTTAAAAGAGGAAAGCCATAGTTCCATAACCACCCAAGGTTTTGCCGAAGGATTGAAATTTATTTATCAAGACTTCAATCCTGACAGAATAAGTGGGTTAGATGAACTATTTCTGGTTGAGGCGCACTTTGAGGCACTTTCCGACAGGTTCGGATATGAACTCAAGGTTCCCGAAACGTTTTATCACAAGTTCATAAAAGAGCAAATCGGTGAAAGAGAGTTGGAGTATGCACTGTACCTTCTGAAGAGGTTTGGAGAAGATTACCCGCAATCTCCTTACCTACTCGCTTACTATGGAGATGTTTATCTGCTACAAGGAAACTTTGAAGAGGCGCGGAATTACTATGAGCAGATTGGAGAATTAGGTCTGGAACAAGACCATCATAAACAACTACTAGACCAACTATCTCATTGATAGAATCGATCTTACTCATTAAAAAAAGAGAATCACTATTGGCCCTTTTTGAATCCCTTGCAAAGCTTCAGGATATCTGACATTTCGACTTTATCTATTGGTTTGTTGATTGAAATAATCCCCTCTTCTTCAATCTCATCTGGAAAAACAATAAGTGTCTTAGTTACAGGAAGCCCCGTGAAGTAGCAATGATAATTGTAGTCACTTACCACAACTCGTGAGGAGCATTGCTTAAACATCTTAACCCAAGATGCAATCTGAAGTTTCTTCGATTCAGTATCTGATAAGTTCATTTCGCGGAATAATCACGAATACCTTAGACTTGCAACACGATTATTTGATGCAAAGTTCTAAAATCTCAAAAGATGGAAACAATAAAAATTGGAATTATCAATGTATCCGACAGGGCCAGCCGCGGTGAGTATGAGGATTTACCCGGTAAGGAAGTAAAAAGACTGCTCAACTTATGGCTCTCAAGCCCTTGGGAATCAGAGTATGCGATCGTGCCCGATGAGCAACCTTTGTTGGCAAAAGAAATGGTCGAGATGGCAGATAACAAATCAGTATGCTTAATTGTCACTACTGGTGGGACAGGGCCAGCCGTACGAGATGTCACTCCCGAAGCAACCGAGTCTGTATGTGAAAAAATGCTTCCAGGGTTTGGTGAGCTCATGAGACAGGTAAGCCTTCAATACGTGCCAACTGCAATCCTATCTCGTCAAACTGCAGGAATTAGGGGCAAAACACTCATCGTTAACTTACCTGGTAAGCCAAAATCTATCAAGGAATGTCTGGAAGTTGTCTTCCCAGCCATTCCCTACTGCATTGACCTGATCGAGGGTCCTTACATAGAAACTAATGAAGCAGAGATGAAGGTCTTTAGGCCTGGTAAGAAATAAGAGTCAAAGTCAAAAATGCACTTTGAAACCTAACACTCTCTCAGAGAGATTTTCCGATCAGATCAGCTGATAAAACTCATTCCTTAGATTCTCGCTATCGAATTTGCCACCATACTCAAGGGTAGTAGTTCGGCTGGTCTTATCATTGACTCCCCTTGTTGAAACACACATATGTTCGGCCTCAATTACAACCATCACATCTTCAGTCTGGAGGGCTTCCGTTAGTTCCTTAAATATTTGCAAAGTCATTCGTTCTTGTACCTGCGGCCTCTTTCCATAGTACTCCACAATTCTGTTGATCTTAGATAATCCAATCACCTTCCCAGATGAGATGTAAGCAATGTGTGCTTTCCCTACGATAGGTAGAAAGTGGTGCTCACAAGCAGAAGAAAAGGTGATTTCCTTCTCCACCAGCATTTTATTGTATTGATACTTATTGTCAAAAACTGACAATGAGGGTTTGTTTTCCGGATTCAATCCGCCAAAAAGCTCCTTCACGAACATTTTAGCTACGCGATAGGGAGTCCCCTTCAGACTATCATCGGTCAGATCTAGACCTAACTCATCCATAATACCAGCGAAAAGCTTCTCAATCGTATTGATCTTTTCACTGTCAGACTTAAGAAATGCATCATCTCTTAATGGTGTTTCTACGGAAGTCATGAGATGAGCATCTCCATTAAGCTCGTACCGGTACCGTTCTTTCATTTGTTCGTCTATTCCCTTCATTTCTCTTTTATGTTAAAGGTTTTTAAAGTGTGATCCTCACTGTTCGTTTTATTGTTTTACCTGAAATCCTGATAGATCTTACTGACCTGAATCCCTTTATTATTTTGATATTTGCCACTTTGGTAGATCGAGTATTCACCATCGAGGTGGTGATAGTAAATCTGACAAATTTCTACATTAGGGTAAATAACTAATGGTTGTACTACGAAAATCTCCAGGGTCCAGAACCCATTAAATCCCACATCACCAAACCCGGCAGTTACGTGGACAAACATGCCTAACCTCCCAACACTACTTCTTCCCTCTAGCATTGGCACTAAACTATCTGTTCGGGTTCGCTCCACAGTTCGGCCCAGGTACAACTTACCAGGTTCCAATCTCAAACCTGTGGATGGAATTATCAACCGGGAGGCTTTGTTCTCTACTTTCATATCTAGCACCTCATCGTCATAGACCAGCAACTCCTCGTGCAGACGAAGATTGTAGCTATTTGGATTGAGCTGTTTGGGATTGTAAGGACTGATATCAATGTCCTTCCCCATTCTAGCAGCTATTTCTAATCCACTTAAGATCATTGTTTTCGTATAATGTCATTTAAATCGACCGCAAATGTATACCACAACACCCTTAACGCAACATTGTTGCTTTTAGCTCCCATGCGTTTTAATATTGCCCATGAGTCCGGCAAGAAACTTGGTCCTAAAGAAAGTGTAATAACGCGATCTACAGCACAATTCAATTGAATTTGCATTGGGTAGTCGAGTCCTCTTTTCATAGATCGAACGGTTAGAATAAAAAATAAAATGAGGGATTCAAGTAACATTTTCTACTTAAAACCATTCTCTTATGTAATATTTTTCTGCAATCAAACACTAATAATCACAGTTAAAAGCAAATAATAATTAATAGAAACATGAAAAAACTCACACTTATACTATTAGCACTAGTTGTTTCAGTCAGTAGTATCCACGCTCAGGATGTAACAGTTGATGAGATCTTAAGCAACTATTTCGAAAACACTGGCGGTCTAGACAACTGGAAGTCGCTGAAAGGCCTAAAAATGAAAGCCAAGCTCAATCAGGGTGGTATGGAAATACCTCTAGAGATCGTTCAACTTGCAGATGGCCGTCAATACACCAAATTCAATGTGCAAGGCAACGACTTCTATCAGAGTGTGTATGATGGTGAAACGCTTTGGAGCATCAACTTTCAAAGCTTAAAAGCTGAAAAATCTGATCAGGAAACAACAGATAATTTTAAGTTAAACCTCAATGACTTTCCAGATAGTTTCATTGACTATAAAAAGAAAGGTTATACGGCAGAACTTATGGGAACTGAGACCATCGACGGTGCCGAAACCTACAAGATCAAACTCATTAAGGAACCCATCATGGTGAACGGAGAACAAAAAGAAGACATTACCTTCTATTACTTTGACACCGAAGCATTTGTGCCTATTGCGCAGGATTCTGAAATCAAATCCGGACCTCAGGCAGGCCAAGTTGGTAGAGCAACTCAAAGTGATTTTGACGAAGTTGACGGATTGTACTTCCCTTTTTCACTAGGTCAAGGAATAGTTGGGGGCCCAATACAGCCCATTACAGTAGATGAAATAGAAGTTAATCCTGTAGTAGACGAAAGTGTGTTTGCCTTCCCAGGTGAATAATTCGATAACACTCAAAATAAAACTGCAATGAGAAAAAGCACTTTTCTAGCCTTCTTCTTTGCTGCCGCACTTGCCTTCGCGCAAGAAAATGAGATTGTTCTCAAAGGCAAAGAACTCTTTGGTGATATGCGAGCCCGCCAGATCGGTCCGGCATTAATGTCTGGAAGAATTATCGACCTGGAACAGCACCCATCCAATGATAAAATCATTTATGTTGGTTCTGCCGGTGGAGGAGTATGGAAATCTTCTAATGGAGGCGCAGCATTCCAACCCATCTTTGATGAGCACGCGCAATCCATTGGAAAAGTAAAGTTAGACCCAAAAGATCCAGACAATGTGATCTGGGTTGGTACTGGAGAGATATGGACCAGAAACAGCGTATCAATAGGTGACGGACTATACAAATCAATCGATGGTGGCACCAACTGGAATAAGGTTGGGTTTGACAAATCCGAACGCATTTCCAGTATTGAAATCCACCCGGAGAATACCAGCATCATGTATGTTGGGGTATTGGGTGCCCTGTGGAATGACAGCGAAGAGAGAGGGGTCTTTAAATCTGAAGATGGAGGAGAGACATGGGAAAAAATTCTTTACATCGATCAAACCACAGGGTGTGCCGATATCGTCATGGACCCTTCCGATCCCAATACGCTTTACGCCTCGATGTGGGAGTTTAGAAGAACCGGCTGGTCCTTTAATTCCGGTGGAGAGCAAAGTGCTCTGTACAAATCCACAGACGGTGGAAAAAACTGGGATAAGATCCATAATGGATTTCCATCGGGAAAATTAGGACGAATCGCGTTTGCTGTTGCACCATCCGACAGTCAGATTCTATACTCAGTGGTAGAATCTGAAGTGAAAGAAAAAAGTGGGTTGTACAAATCAACAGATGCCGGCAAAAGTTGGGAATTCAAGAATGGAGATTTTGGATTGGTTGTGAGACCGTTCTATTTCTCACGAATCGTCGTAGATCCTAAAAATCCAGATTTAGTGGTCAAAGCTGGATTATTCGGTTCCATCAGTCGAGATGGTGGTGAAACGTTTAAAGGGCTAGGTGGGATGCATCCAGATATTCACGACATTCTGTTTGACATCAAGAACTCTGATAGAATGTATGTTGGAACGGACGGCGGACTCTATCGTTCTTGGGATGGTGGGGTCACTATGGAAATCGTAGCGAATCTACCCCTCTCCCAGTTTTATCATATCTCTGTTGACAATGATGAACCTTATAATATCTATGGCGGACTTCAGGACAATGGTTCCTGGTACGGTCCTTCTCGTTCTCCAGGCGGAATCGAAGCCAGGGATTGGAATGTAGTAGGGTTTGGAGATGGTTTTCGGGTATACAGACACCCTTCCAAAAAGATCCTTTATTCCGAGATGCAAGGCGCCGATAATGTCTGGAGGTACGACATGGAGCGAATGTCTACCAAAACAATCCAGCCGCTTCAGGTGAAAGGGTACGACGATTTGCGTTTCAATTGGAACGCTCCGATGGCGATCAGCGAAGCGCAACCGGACAGGTTCTACATGGGAAGTCAATATCTGCACAAATCAGAAGATATGGGCGATACCTGGGAAATTATCTCACCAGACCTGACCACCAATGATAAGGCTAAGCAAGAGCAGGAAAAATCAGGAGGAATATCCAGAGATAACTCCGGTGCTGAAAATCACTGCACCATTTTCTCTATTGCAGAGTCTCCTCTGAATCAAAATATAATTTGGGTAGGAACGGACGATGGCAATATTCAAGTGACCAGAGACGGCGGAAAAAGCTGGAGCAATACCACAGGTAATCTTCCTTCCGAAGTACCTGACAATACTTGGGTCTACCAGATTGAAGCCAGTGTTCACAATGAAGGCACAGCCTATGCTGTTCTTGACGGGCATACCACTGGTGACTTGACTACCTATGTGTATAAAACCACCGATTACGGTGCAAGTTGGGTGTCGATTGCATCCGAAGAAATTTATGGGTTTGCAAGGAGCATCCAAGAAGATTATGTCAATGAGGATCTACTTTTCCTAGGAACCGAATTCGGTCTTTATATTACCATCAATGGTGGAAAAAACTGGAGCAAGTTTACAAACAACATGCCTCCTGTAGCAGTTCACGCAATAGAACTCCAAAAGCAAACCAATGATTTGGTGATGGGAACACATGGTAGAGGGGTGATTATTCTTGATGATATAAGCCCGTTACGCGCTTTAAACCAAGAGATCCTTTCGAAAAATGTTCACTTCTTCGAAGGCAAGCCTGCAATTATGGAAGAAGCCAGCCCATTTGGTGGAACTGCTACGGAAAGAGAGTTCGTAGGGCCAAATAGTACCAATGATGTTAAGATTACATATTACTTGAAGAAGAAACACATCTTTGGTAAGATGCTCATGGAAATTCAGGATTCTGAAGGCAATAAACTAATCGATCTAACGCCTGGAAAATCCAAAGGCATTAATGTCGTCACCTGGAATGGTCTTATTAAACAACCAAAGCTTGCTAAAGGAAAGAGTCTTTCTTTCGGCGGATTCACCTCCCCAAGAGTTCCTGCGGGAACCTACAATGTGGTGATGACGAAAGGTCGGGAGACGTATACCACTCAGGTGACCTACATCAATGACCCTACCTCCCTGCTTACCGATGAAGAACGAATTGCGAATCAGGAGGCTACTGTAAAGCTGTATGACATGAGTCAGGAACTGGCCTATATGGTTTATCAAATTGACGAAATTATCGAGAAGGCGGAATTGGTAAAAGAGCAAGGTGGAGCTAAGAATGCGGACATCGTCATTAAGGAGCTTTTCGAACTAAAAAAGACCCTTGTGACCACAAGCGGTGATAACTACGTTGATTCTGAAGAAGCGAAATTAAGAGGAAACATTGCAGACTTGTACAGTAAGATAGCATCCGGGTTTCAAGCTCCAACTAAGTCGGAATTAGAGAACATGGAACTGCTCGAAGAAAGATTCGACGACGCAAAACAGAAGTTTGATGCAATCAAAGTGAAGCGTGTGCCTAAAATGGAGCGCTATATGGAGGGTAAAGGAATTACTAAAATAGTTTTCAAATCATACGAAGAATTCATCGAAGAGTAGCATTCGATTGCATCTAAGGAATAAAAAAGTCATTCAAGCAGTTGAGTGACTTTTTTTTATCTACCAAGTAAGCATTTCCATTTTAGGCATAGCAAGTGGAAACCAATTTGCCCTACTTTCTTAACCTAGATTAAGACTGTTATGACGTAATTAATTGTAATTTTCATCAAATTGCTGAACGACCTCCCCGCACTATCATGACTTCAAAATCTCGGACACTAAAAGTAAAGAAGGGTGAAATTATCCAGCACAAAGGGCAAGTCAACTCCAAATTGTATTACATAAAAAAGGGACTTCTGAGGAGCTATACCATTGATCACAAAGGCAAAGAGCACATTTTTATGTTTGCACTTGACAAAGGGATGATTGGAGATGCAGCTCTACCGGAAGAGCCTTGTGAATTGTTCATTGATGCCGTTGAAGATAGCGAAGTTCTCGTCAGGGAAAAGGACATTAGAAGGGATGCGACCCCCAATACCTTTAAGATGGTAATTCAAGGAATGATTGCGCTGCAGAAGCGAGTAATTATGTTGATGAGCGAATCTGCAATCGACAGGTATACACACTTTGAACAGACCTACCCTGAGCTTTTGCAGAGATTACCTCAACGCATGATTGCAGCATACTTAGGAATTACGCCTGAGGCCCTTAGTAAGATCAGAGGAGAAAGGGCTAGAAAGAATATTTCTTAAAACCTTTCTTAACCTAGATTAATGCAATCTATTCTATGGTTACTCACCTTTAGGGAGACTAATCTTTTCAAATACAATGTCTTTTCGGTGTGCCCTGATGTTGTGCTTTTCGTTCTTTATGACCACTAGCCTTGTGAGTCAGAGTAATGAAAACATACCTCCTATTCAACTGCTTCGTGCAGAAGAATCCTACGCATTCCTTAGCGATACCAAACCTGACAAGCTCTTTCTCGCCCCACTGAAATTTATTCCGCTTTCAGCATCCAAAGACATTTCCCTAACCCTCGGTGGTGAGTATCGAGCAAGGTTAGAGTCTTTTACTAATCAGAACTACAGTTCTGAAAATGACTCGTACTACTCGCAAAGACTCGACCTACACGCATCATTAAGCTTAGGCTCAAGGATTCGCTTTTTTGGTGAATTATATCATGGCTACACTGCAGGAGACGATCGGGTGATCGAAGATGAAACTATTGATTTACATCAGGGTTTTCTAGAGTTCATTCTTTTCAATAAAGCATCTTCGTCAATGTCCTTAAGACTGGGCAGGCAGGAAATTGGCTACGGTGCCTCACGGCTCATTGGCATTCGTGAAGGTCCCAACATGAGGCGTTCATTTGATTTGGTAAAATTGGCCTACAAGAAGAAAAAGGGATCACTGAACATCATTTATGGAAAAGAACTGACCTACGGTTTTGATGCTTTTGACAATACTTCAGACCTCTTTAAAGACGATTCTTCCAGCCCTACCATATGGGGTGCCTACCTTCAAGAGAATTTTATTGGAAAACCTGGTAACCTGGACTTTTACTACTTTGGATTCAATTCCAAAACTGCTCGGTTCAACGACGTAGTTGGCGAAGAAACGAGGCACTCCATTGGCTTCAGATCCTACGGAAAAGTGGGTAAGTATAGCTTCAATACGGAGGTCATCTACCAATTTGGGGAGCTTGGCGAAAGCACCATTTCAGCCTATAATTTTGAAACAGATTGGAAATATATCTTAATCGAAAAAGGATGGAAGCCCAAACTTGGCATACGGCTAGATTTGTCCTCAGGTGATGCCAACGCAGCTGATAACAAAATACAGACCTTCAATCCCATGTTTGTAAACCCCGCTATTTATAGCTTGGCAGCAGTAAACACACCAGCAAACCTCACCAGCTTTCATCCAAATCTCACCATCTATCCT
>CAZQDI010000137.1:0-11214 GCA_964591785.1 uncultured Roseivirgaceae bacterium | reverse complement strand
CCAGGTTATTACCACTTCATCACCAATGTACTGATATACTTCTCCAAGTGAATTTATAATGGGGTCTGACATCACTTCATAGTAGTCTTTCAGGAGATTAAAGTACCGCTCATGACCTATTTTTTCCGCAATAGTCGTCGAGTCTTTCATATCAAGGAACATGAAAATCCGATTTTCAATTTTGGGTTGATGGTATTTCCCGGAAAGAAAATTTAAAAACACCTGATGCCCTAAGTTTTCACTGATGGCTGAATAGATCAAACAAACCATAAGCCTTACAGACAATTGAAATAATGTGATCAGGAAAGAGACACTTATTAGAAATCTGCCCAACTTTTGCCAAGCATCAACCTCTAGTAAACTTATTCCTGTTTCGAGAGAAGATGCAAGCGGAAAGAAGACAACAATGATGATAATGAATAAAGAGAGGTAGATCAAGAATTTGTAAAAGAACTTCGCTCGTAGTGTGCAATTTGAGAACTTCCTTTCCAAATAGATTACTTCTAAAGCTCCTACGATAACTCCAACCAGGAAATTCGCAAGGCTAGCAAAAATCAGCACTGGAATGGTGAAGGAAATATCAGTTTCTGGATTGAGGGTTTGGTTTTGTGTTTCTCCGATCTTTACTATATCAGCGATCCATCCACTCAATAGCCAGATAATTCCGAAGGGAGCAATCCTTGAAATGTTCCTTTTGACTTTTGGCGTAAGCATAGATAAACATACGAATCCTAATGGTCTAAATGAAAAAATCCGATCCGTGCCTACCCTAAAGTTAAGAATGCGATCAACCTGGGTCTATGATCCAATAAACATACCTCCAACTGTCCAATCCAATGGTGGTTTTTAAAATCACAGCGTTCCATAGAAACGGGAGTGCGATGGGGTATCATCGAACACCTAGTATTAGATGTAAAATGAATATGCCAACTCACAGCCTCTCTCAAGCGAGCACTTTCCTATTTATTTTTGTATTTTGTAGCCTTGGTCGATCGATCCACTTTTGAAGCCCATTTTGATAACTATTTCCGCCCACTCTGTGCCTTCGGATACCGGTTTATTGCCGAAACAGAGACAATCCAGGACTTGGTGCAGTCCGTATACATTAGCTTGTGGGATCAGCGGGGAAATTTTGAAAATGAAAAAGCTGTTAAATCCTTTCTTTACACCTCAGTAAAAAACAAATGCCTCAATCACCTCAAACATTTGTCCGTCCGGCAAAAGCATGAGGAACAACTCATCTACGAATTAGAGTCAGGGCAATCCTACTCAAGTCAGATCTTGGAAGAAGATGCCTTCCATCTGTTGTATCAGGAGATTGAAAAACTACCCAAGTCGGCAAAAAGAATCATGCTGCTGGCGCTCAAGGGGCTAAAGAACAAAGAGATTGCCGAAACTTTAGACATCTCCGAAAACACCGTGAAGACCCAAAAGAAAATAGCCTACAGTAAGCTTAAGGGGAAGCTCTCAGGAGCAATTATGAACTTTTTGTTTCTCTGATAGAAAAAAATCCGGACCCACTTCACCCACTTTCCTACCTTGGTTGTTTTAGCATCGGAACATCTAAAGAATCATGGATCGTAATTTTCAAATAGCAGAACTCATCGCTCAAAAGATCAAAGGAGAAATATCGTCTGCTGGAGCAGATGAACTGCAACGTTGGATGGATGAAGATCCCGATCATTTGGCGCTCTTCAAACGGATAGAATCCAATAAGCATCTTCTATACAAACTGGATACCTACGAACGCTTCGACAAAGACTTCGTCTGGAGTAACCTGCAAGAGGCGCTGTTTGATGCCAAAGTGGTAAAAATGAAGACCACGAGGTGGTTGCGCTATGCGGCTACCTTATTAGTGCCACTCCTACTATCGGGTGCTGTATTCTACTATTTCTCTATGCAGCCAAAAGATTCGTTGGCCCGTATTGATGAGGTCTTTGAGCCAGGGGCGCAAAAAGCAACCCTTGTCCTGGCCGATGGCGAGCTTGTCGATTTGACGAGCGAAACAGTTCCCAAAACAATCGAGCAGGGGCCGTCACAAATTACTAGGAGGGATGCATCACTCGCTTACGCTGAGACGGTGAAACAGTCAGATGGCGAAATAGATGAGTCTGCTTCTCAACTCCTTTTCAATGAACTGATCACCCCTCGAGGAGGCCGATATCAGGTAGCGTTGGCCGATGGCTCCAGGGTAACCCTGAATGCTGATTCCAAACTCCGCTTTCCAGTAGCTTTTAGGGACAGTACACGGGAGGTCTACCTACAGGGAGAAGCCTATTTCGAGGTAGCCCATGGTAGCAAGCCATTCATCGTGAATGCAGAAAGCATAGAGGTGCAAGTGCTGGGAACTTCATTCAATGTATCTAACTATGAAAACGAACGGGAGGCCTTTACTACATTGGTAGAGGGTAGCGTAAAACTCCGCTCCCAGTTAGGCCAGCAATTGCTGCTACCTGGAGAACAGGGGATCTTCTCGAAAGATTATTCAAGTCTGACGGTGGAACAAGTAGACACTAATCTCCACACCGCTTGGGTTCGGGGCATAACCGAATTCGAAAATGAAGATCTGGAATCTGTGATGAGGAGACTTGCCCGGTGGTACAACTTTGATTTTGAATTCAAAAACGAACAGGCTCGTAGGTATCATTTCACAGCTCGTCTCGAACAAAGCCAATCCATCTCTTCCATATTGGAGATGCTGGCACTCACCACGGACGTCAAATTTGAACTACAAGAAAAAACAATAATAATTCGCTAAAAAACGAATGGGAAGTGCGGCAACACCTCCCATTCAATTAATTAATTAAAAGACGTAAATCTTTAATCATAGTAAAATTATGAAAAATCTACACATCAGTGTTTTTGTATCGGTCATCGGTTTGACGATGAGCATGAAGTGTTTGGGGCAAATACCCGAATTTCAGGCCAGAGATGAATCGGTAGCATCCATCATCACCAGACTCAAACAGCTTTCTGACTTCAAGTTTGTATATAATCAGGAAGAAATCGATCAATGCCCTTTTGCTACTTTTTCATTGACAAATAGTACCATAGAAGAGGTATTGGAAAAAAGCTTGGAGAACAGTGCGTTGACCTTCAAGAAGGTGGACAATACGTTTGTCATCACACCAAGACCTCCTTCAAAGGACCTTGGGTTACGTCAAGTGATTCGAGGAAAGATCGTCGACGCTGATACCAAACTTCCATTAATTGGTGCCACGGTGTTACTTGCAGAGAGCGATCCACCCATGGGGGCCATTTCGGATATTGACGGGAGATTCAGGATCTCTAAGGTTCCAATGGGCCGGGTGAATTTACAATTGTCCTACCTAGGCTATGAAAGCAAAATAGTGCCGAATGTGTTGGTGAACTCGGCCAAGGAAACGGTCGTAAATCTCGAGTTAAGGGAATCAATCACTCGTATGGAAGAAATCGTAGTGACGGCAGAAATGGAAAAAGGTGTACCGGTCGACGACATGGTACTGGTGAGTGGGCGATCTATTTCCGCGGAAGAATCTAATCGCTACGCAGGCCCTTTCAACGATCCCACCAGGATCATGTCCAACTTTGCGGGAGTAGCAGCAACCCAAGACGGAAGCAACGACATCATTGTTCGAGGCAACTCACCAAAATATGTTCAATGGAGGCTGGAGGGTGTCCAAATAACCAACCCAAATCACTTTGCAAATCAAAATGGGATAGGTTCCGGGGGAATAAGTGCCTTGAATAACAACCTTCTGGAGAAGTCCGATTTCTACTCAGGAGCGTTTTCTGCAGCATACGGCGACGTGCTGTCTGGCGTATATGATGTGCGTCTACGAGCTGGAAACAATGAGAAAGTTGAAGGTATTTTCGGGTTGGGGATCATGGGGACTGACGTGACGTTAGAAGGGCCGCTGAAGAAAGGCTATGAAGGTTCTTTCCTTGTAAACTATCGCTACTCCACCGTTTCTCTAATCGCTGATCTTGGAATTGTAGATGTTACAGGAATTCCCAGGTATCAGGATGCCGCATTTAAAATAGCATTACCCACAAAGAAAATAGGGAATTTCTCGGTATTTGGGTTGGGGGGAGTTAGTGGTTTTGATTTGGAGGATTTGTCTGAAGAAGGGGTGCCTGGTAACATCCCCATCACTGCAGATCTTCTTCAGGATCACAAAACGAAATCTGGCTTACTGAATTTGGGATTGACCCACACCTATTTCCTCAACGACCATAGTAGCATTCATACAACTCTTTCGGCGTCTACAGAGGGTATTGACGATGAAGTGATTGCCAACCGATACATGGTGGATGAGAGTAATCGACCTATCAGGGATGCACCGCTAAGCAGTTCACTTTTTTATGATTCTCGGCTAAGAAGCTCGGCTTACCGAACTTCTATCACGTACAGCAACAAGATTAACTCCAAAAACAAGCTTCAGGCAGGATCTAACTATGCGATTTTAGGATTTGATTATGATCAATCCTTACTGAATGATCCGTCCAGTAGCCGATCTACACTTGCACGTTTTGACGAAAACATCAGTACGCTTCGGAACTTTGTGAACTGGAAATACAGACCTGCCGAGAATTTAATTGTGGTGGCCGGAATTCATAACATGAACGTCCTCTACAACAACAAAAGCACGATAGAACCTCGATTAAGTGCCATCTGGAGTTTGGGAGAGTCACACTCCATACATGCAGGATTTGGGATGCATAGTACCATGGAAAAAATCCATAACTATTTTGCAAAAGTGGAACAGCCGGATGGTTCGGTGATTGAACCCAACAAGGACCTGGGACTGCTAAAGGCAAACCACTATGTATTGGGATATGAAAAGAGATTTGATAAGGATCTTGTGGCTAAACTAGAGGTTTATTATCAGCATTTATACAATCTGCCTGTTGCCAATAATGACACCAGCCATTACGCTACCATCAATGAAGGGTTAGATTATGAGTATGTTGAACTGGTAAACGAAGGGACTGGCAAAAATTACGGTGTGGAAGTTTCCATAGAGAAGTATTTCAGTGATCACTACTACTTCCTGATCAACGGGTCCTTGTTTCAATCAAAATATCGATCGCTGGAAGGCATAGAGCGGAATACAGCGTATAATGGTAGATACATTGCCAACCTTTTGGCAGGACGTGAATTTGAGAACCTTGGAAAAAAGGGAAATCAGGTTTTGACCCTGAACACCAAAGTATTTTTTGGAGGCGGTAGAAATATTATACCACTGTTGCGCGATTCAGGTGGCAACCTTACCGTAGACCCTGCAAATAATCGGGTCTGGGATTATGATCGTGCCTATGACACATCGTTAGATAATCTATATCAAATCGACTTGTCGCTGGCCTACCGATGGAATAAACCCAAAGTGGCACATGAACTCTACTTCAATATTTATGACCTGACCGATGCCAGGGGAAGAATTTCCGAATATTACAATGAGAATGCACCCGATGGGGTCGACTATGTTACGCAATTTGGTCTGTTCCCCAATCTGATGTACAAGATCTTTTTTTGAAGGAGCTGATGCCTGCCTCGTGGGGACCTTCGATTAACCTTGGGGACGAGATCAATACCGAATTTGAAGATGCATATGGCAGTGTATCACCGATGGGAAGTTCCTTTTCTTCCATAGATCCTATGGTGGTGACAGTGCTGACATCTTTTGGGTTGATGCTCAGTTCATCAATTCTCTTCAACCGGATGAAATGGCAAGTCAATGACGTATCCGACTCAGTGTTTCACGTCATAGGAAATCTGTACGCATGAGATTGGAGATGGATGAACGGTTAACCGTGACTTTGAACAAATACATAACATAAAATAAAAAGCGAATGAAAAATAGTTTAATAATCTGTGTGTTGGTAGCAATGAATTGTGCTGGTCAAAACGCGACAGAAAGCAGCTCGAACACGTCGGGGTATCAAGTAGATTTGATTGCTGTTTTGGATACAATCTGGAACGCGGAACAACTCCCCCTTAGATTAAGAGATTCATTGATGAGAATACATGGTCCGGAATCTGAACTGCTTAAAGAACCGCAGCATATTTATGAGAAGAACCACATCATTAATGAAAGAAAAGTGAAACAGATATTGGATACTTATGGATGGCCTTCGAAAGAGATGGCAGGTGAGCGAGGAAATTGGACGATATGTAACGTGATTCAACATTCGGACAATGCCGTTCGAATACACTATCTGCCCATGATGCGACAAGCAGTCAAAGATAAAAAACTGGAGCCTAGATTTTTAGTGAGAGCGGAAGATCGGATAGCGACTGAAAGAGGAGATTTGCAAATGTATGGTGGACAAATGAAATACTATCCTGAAACTAAGACCTTTAATCTTTGGCCTGTTTTTGATCCGGAGAATATAGATAAACGAAGAACTGAAATTGGTCTTGATTCCATTGCCATTTTTCTTAAGAATAGATTTGATTTTGAATGGGACCTGGAGGAGCAAATTGAGCGAACAAAAGAGTTTGAAAGAGCACGTAGAAAAAAATCAGATGGTGACAACGGTCACAAATAATTCTTGTAATGCCTAACAAAAAAAATATCTGATTATGATAAAAGAAGGGAATCCAAGTGGTTGCAGGAGATGAAAGGAAGCACTGATGGACACCAATAGCCTCATTGATTTTTTGGCAATTTGATTCTGCATGGTATGGGAGCTAAGCAACTTTCCAATATGACGTCATCAGAAATTGATAGAAACTTTAATTAGCTCCAACGCTGGAATAGGAGTTGATCCTCAACGCTTGATGTTGGCATAAAACATTCACGATCTAGAAAGTACCAGGGCCATTTAAAAGATATCATCCGCACGTGCCATTAGAACTGAATTACTTTAATATCCATGCCTAAGTAATAAGTACTTCAATTAGAAATAAGTATTGTTTGTTTATATTTACTTCAATTAGTAACATATAAGAATGAAAAAGTCAAGATTAGGGGAGTTTCAGGAGCTCATTTTGATGTCTGTCATCGTGCTGAAAGGAGATGCCTATGGAAACGAAATTCAACGCCATCTGGAATCTCTTCTTAAAGAGCGGCTGAGTACCGGTGCCATTCAAACAGCCTTGAAACGGATGGAGGAAAAAGGTTTTTTGACTTCTCAGTGGGGGGACGCCACCAAAGAAAGAGGTGGGAGACGCAAACGGATTTATTCAGCGACACCTCACGCCCATGAGGTGCTGCAAGAAATGCGGTCTGTAAGGGACCAGTTGTGGCAGCTGATGCCCAAACTGAACACGATATGAAGCAGGCAAGCAAAGGTCAGACTCCACCAAAATGGATCAATCAGGTGATCAGCTTTTTCATTGAAGAACCCTTACTGGAAGAAGTCTTGGGAGATATGGAAGAAAGGTACTGCGATGACCTGCAGGTGTTTTCAACAAAAAAAGCGAGAAGGCTCTACGTACTCAATGCGCTTAAACTACTACGACCCAGCTTACTAAAAAGAAGAAAGAATCATCAAAAACTCAATACACTCATGATCAAAAACGACATCAAAATTGCCTGGAGGCAATTAAAAAAGGGACGTGCGTATTCCGCTATCAAAATTGGTGGCTTTGCAGTAGGTATTGCTGCCTGCCTGTTGATCACACTCTTCATACAAGACGAGTTAAGCTATGACCAACATTATCAGGCTAAGGATCGGATCTTTCGCGTGATCAATAGGCATTCTGAAAATGGGGAGAAAGATGAGTGGACTACTTTCCCGGCTCCATTGGCACAGGTCCTGAAATCCGAGTATCCGGAGGTGGAGTCTGCTGGAAGGTTCTTGGGATCAGAATCCTTTGGTGCAGGATCCAACCAGTTTCGCAGATCGGAGCAGGACCAGGTCTACTATGAAAAAGGCTTTGTGTTTATAGATCAAGAGCTTCTTGACCTCCTGGAAATTGAATTCACCAGTGGCAATAAGCATTCAGCTTTGGCAAAACCAATGAGTATGGTCATTAGCAAAGAAAAAGCAACCAAGTATTTTCCCAATGAAGACCCCATCGGCAAAACCATCGTCTTAAACAATGATCCTAAACGTACCTATGAGATCACCGGCGTAGTTCAATTAAAGAGAGCTTCTCATTTTCAATTTGATTTTTTCCTGACGCTGGAAGGCATGGAATTCTGGCCTGGAGAGCAAAATTTCTGGATCGTGACAAACTACGATACCTACATTAAGGTGTCTCCTTCCACAGAGATCGATTTATTGGAGCAAAAGATTCAATCCATTGTGGAACGATACTACAAGACGGCGTGGCGCGCAATCGGCGATCTTGACGGTGAAGCGTCTGCAGGTAACTCAGGCTTTGGCCTTCAATCCGTTACAGACATCCACTTGTACAATGGAAAAATTGATGACGGCCTAAAGCACGGGGACATCCGCTTGGTGTGGCTTTTCAGTACCATTGCCGGCTTCATTCTACTGATTGCTGCGATCAACTTTATCAACCTTTCGACAGCTAAGTCAGCCAACAGGGCCTCAGAGGTAGGACTGAGAAAAACGGTTGGCTCGAGCAAAATGGATCTAGTGAAACAGTTTCTGACTGAATCTGTGCTCTATGGTGCCATAGCTTTCGGCTTAGCGCTGGTTTTGATGCTTGTGTTCCTACCTTACTTCAATGAAATTTCGGGCAAGCAACTTTCCATTCCTTTAACCAGTTGGTGGTTCATCCTTTCTGTTTTGGTTTCATGCATTGCCGTAGGTCTCATTTCAGGGTTATACCCCGCGCTCTATCTATCCTCTTTTAAACCCATTGAAACATTGAAAGGGGTGATAAATGGCGGAAGTGGCACGATTGGGTTCCGAAGTTCCCTGGTGGTCTTTCAATTTACGGTCTCCGTCTCCCTCATCATTTCCACGATTGTGGTTTACAAGCAAATGGGCTTTATCCTTCAAAAAGAACTAGGTTTTGATAAAGAGCAAGTCATTATTATCGAAGGCACCAACACGCTGGGTCACTCACTCGCGACCCTCAAAGATGAGCTAACAGATCTTGCAGCAGTCCAAAATGTTTCGGTGAGCGAGTACATACCCGTCGATGGCTATTCAAGAGATGGAAACGGATTTGATAAGGAAGATAAAAAAGGAGCTGATCCGACCGTGAATGGACAGATATGGAAGGTAGATGCTGACTACGTGGAGACGCTTGGAATGACAATGCTCAAGGGACGAAATTTTCGGAGTGACTTGGTTTCCGATTCCAGTGCGATCATCATCAATCAGACCATGGCGGACCAACTGGGTTTTGAAGATCCCATTGGCGAACGAATTAGCAATTATGAAGGCCCGAGGACGATTATTGGAGTGGTGCAGGACTTTCATTTTGAATCACTGAAAGGAGGAATCGGGCCGCTGTGCCTTGTACTCGGCGAGAGTCCTTCCAATCTCCTGGTAAAAATTCAACCTTACAATACAACGGAGACCTTGGAGGCAATAGAAGCGAGATGGTCGGAAGTTTCCCCCAATCAATCAATTCGCTATTCTTTCCTGGACGAACAATTCCAAACGATGTACGAAGACGTCCAACGCATGGGGAATTTGTTCAGCTCATTTGCACTCCTGGCTATTTTTGTTGCATGCCTGGGCTTATTTGCACTATCTGCTTTTGTGATAGAACAGCGGAGCAAGGAAATCGGAATTCGGCTGGTTCTCGGTGCATCGCTCAACACCATCTTCAGGCTTTTGACCACTGGTTTCCTTAAGTTGATTTTTATTGCAATTCTGGTCGCTTCACCCATCGCTTGGTACGTCATGAATCAATGGCTTGCAGACTATGAATACCGAACGATCATTAGTTGGGATATCTATTTGGTTTCAGCATTAGCAGTCATCTTGATCTCGCTTGGAACGATTAGTTATCAAGCCATTAGGGCCGGAGCTGTCAATCCGGTGAAAAACCTAAGAGACCAATAGAGCAAGAAGTGGCTTTTGATGTTCAATCTTTTTTGCTGAGGTCCTGATTCGCAATTGTTACATCCATTTGCGCTGAGTCGCTGTATTGGACTTTAGCAGCAGTGATTTCGTCCGCTAGTGCAAGGCTATGCAAAACACTGGGAATCAGCTTTCCAGCATACGAGGTGGCACAGTTAAAAACAGCAAAAATTCCAATGTGGTCGCTGGGGTCAATCAAAATTTCTGACCTGTATTCGTCTACGTATCCGGCATGATAGAGAAGTTCTTTGCCTTGGTAATCGACCACGCGCCAACCAAGACCGTAGTGCACATCGTTTACTCCAGGCCATCTGTTCACGGTTCGCGGGTCATTTTTGGTGTCCACGTATTTGTGGAATGCCAGTTGCAGCACCTTTTCACTGACCACATCGCTTCGAAGACCCAACAGGGCATTCATCCATCTACACATGTCTGCAGATGACATGCTGATGCCACCAGCAGAAACTGCATTGTAATATTTTTTCTTAAAGGAGACTTTTACATATTCTTTTTTTGCCCTATTCCAACGATGTGGAACGGCATGATCGTGATGTTTTACATAAGAGTCATGGTCAAACACAACCGAATGAATACCTAGCGGAATGAACAGTTCTTCCCTCAAAATTTGACCAAAAGGCTTACCCGTTTGCTGCTCGATTACATATTCGATCAATGCAAAAAATGCATTTTGATAGAAATGAGTCTCTCTTCGACTTGCCAGGATTAGATCTTCATATTTTTCACATAGTTCGATCGGCAAAATACCGCTTTCCAGATCCAGGGTGTACGCATGAGGCGTAATTCCAGCACTGTGTGAAAGCAAGTGATGAAGTTTAATTTTCCTGGTTTCTTCATGATCTTCTGCAGACAGGCAAGGAAGGTAATGGGTCACAGGTAGGGTTAGATCCAGGATGCCTTTTTCATGTAGTTTGGCTGCCAGAATGCCTGTAAACCCCTTGGATAAACTACCCAGTCTGAAAAGTGTGTGTTCGGTAACAGGTTTACCTGATTCAAGATCACGCACCCCAAATAGGTGTTGAAAATAGATGGCTGAATCCTTTACAATATGAATGGAAGCGCCAGGACTTTTGGTGATCTTCAACTGAGTTTCTTGCTGTTTTTTCAGGTATTTCAGAAAGCTGCTATTTAACGCCAGAGTATCTTTTGTAGGATCTTTCGGCTTCGATACAACTGGTTTTTCCGCGGTTTGAGAACAAGAACTAATGTGGGCTGCAAAAATTAGGAGCATGAACTTGTAAGCTCCAGAAGAAAAGAAGT
>CAZQDI010000136.1:0-11241 GCA_964591785.1 uncultured Roseivirgaceae bacterium | reverse complement strand
AAACTTGGGAGCATGGCCCCAAACGTGATCGACTGATCATTCGACGTGGCTGTCAGTGCTGCTTTGGTTACCGTGAGTGTTGCGTCAATGAAATTGAAGCTGTAGTTGTCTGCCTGGCCTCCTGACAATGCAATTGCAAACGTTCCTACGTCACTTGAAAGTGTTGCTGACGAAAGAATGGTGGGAGCTGTGGTGATCGCATTCTCATCTTCCCCGTTTACAAAACCCTGATAGGTGAAGGTAAACACGGGGTTCGCTTGCCCATAGGTCCTTGTTTTGTCATCAGCAATGACATCCAAGGCGGCCGGGTTGACGGTGAGTGTTACCGTTAATGGCGTACCGCTAACGCAAGCGACCTGAGTGTTCCCCAACGTAGGCTGAACATCAAAACTGAAGGTCCCTGCAGATTCCGGAATGAACACTAACGAGGCAAGATCTGCTTGCGAAATGAAGGTGCTTCCCGTGATCGGACCTGCACCCAAGAACAGTCCATCTCCCTGAATATTGTCCAGGTAAAAATGTGTGGACGTATTGTCCAATGGATCAAAGGCAAATCCCCAGTTAGCGATCGAACTCCCGTAGGTTGTGGAATAGCTGCTGATACCAACCGCAGGGAGTGATGGGTCAGGTGCCGACACGCTCGCCATCACAGCCTGAATACATCCGCTTGCTTCCTTCACATTTACGGAGTAATTCCCTGCAGCTAGGTTGTTAAATTCATTTGAGCTTTGAAAAGCCCCGCCATCGAGGCTGTATTCATAGGGTGCGTTACCACCGGTCACATTCACTGAGATCATACCATCTGCACTACCTGCACAAAATGCATCCGTGGTCGAAACCGCGATAGTCGCTGTCACCGGATCGCTGATAATCTCATTGAGGGACGTTGTGCAGCCTGCACCATCCGTAATTTCAATGGTATAAAGCCCTGACGAAAGTCCTGAAAATGTGCCATTCGACTGACTGGGGCCTCCATTAAGTGCATAGGAGTAAGGCATGCTACCGCCTGAAGCTGTCACACTCAATTCCCCATCGGAAGCTCCACATGTACTGGTCTCCATTTTCGTTATGGTGGCATTAAGTTGACCGGGCTGGCTAATGGTTTCAATCTTGCTCACTTCGCATCCTGCAGCATCTTGCACATAGATGGTCACAGGTCCGGCTGCCAGTCCGGTGAATGTGGGTGACGACTGAAAGTTACTGCCGTCAATACTGTAGGTGTATGGTGCCCCATTTCCTCCAGATGCAGCAATACCGGTAATCCCTCCATCCGTCTCTCCAAAACAAGTCACATCGGTAAGCGTTGCAGTAAAATCAAAGACGGGAGGTTCAGAAAGTGAAAATGTAGTAGTCGCGTTGCAATCGTTTTGATCCCGTACCGTGATATTGTAAGTTCCTGCACTTAGCCCTTCAATTGCCACACTGGTTAGGTTGTCAAAGTTGCTAAAATTGACCCCATCCAGGGAGTAGGTGTAGATGGGTGTTCCTCCCGATACGGTCAGGTTGATCACGCCATCACTTCCGTCGTAGCATCCTGGATCAGTGCCCGAGACCATATCGATCTCCAGAATATCCGGTTCGAAGAGGAAAACCGTTCTAGAGCCCAGGCACCCATTTGCATCCCTGACATCGACCGTATGGGCCCCAGGGGCAAGGCCGACAATACTCTGTACTCCACTAAACGGTCCACCATCAAAACTGTATTCATAAGGAGCTGTTCCGTTACTGCCCGTGGCCACCAAACTACCATCATTAGCTCCATTGCAACTTATGTCATCAAAATTAACATTAACCAAAGGAGGATCTGGTTCCGTGACGGTCTCAGTCAAAGTAGTTGAACATCCGTTTGAGTCAGTTATTTCAATGGAATAGGTACCCGCACTCAGGCCACTGACGGGGTTGGTAGTTGAATTTCCATCCAGGGCATAAGTATAAGGAGCAGTCCCTCCGGAAGGAGTGAGGGCAATGACCCCATTCGGGCTCGCACAAGAAGTTGAATTCGTCACCGTGGTGATTGCCGAGATAGCAGCCGGATCGTTGAGGGTGTAGCTTTGTACTGCAAAACAACCGTTATTGTCTTGAATGGTCACCAAATAGGAACCGGATGAAAGTCCGGTAAAGGAGTTATTGGTCTGGAAATTCGTCCCGTCAAGACTATAGGTATAGGGAGCCCCATTTCCGCCTGACGCCAGAATGTTAGTAATCGATCCTGACGCCTCACCCGCACATAGGGGATCGTTCGTGCTGGCAGATAATACCAATTGAGCAGGGTTGGTTAAGGTGACGTTCGTGGTTACCTCGCAGTCATTTCCATCACGGATGTACACGGTATAATTACCTGCTAGCAGCGAATTAATGGTCACCGAGGTGTTGATCCCAGCACCATTGAAGGTAAAGTCTGTCCCATTCAAGCTGTAGGAGTATGCAGCAGAACCTCCTGCTACTTGTAGCGTGATGCTGCCGTCGTTGCTACTGAAGCAGTTTGGGTCGGTACCACTTGAAGAAGTAATCGACAAGGCTGCCGGCTCCTGTAAGAAAGTATTTTCCATTCGGGTACATCCATTACCATCTCTCAGCACGAGGGTGATTGGCCCGGCACTTAACCCGCTAAATACCGGGCTCGATTGGAAGTTTGTGCCATCGACGGAATATTCGTAAGGCCCACCATCACCTCCGCTCGGAGAATCGAAGGTGATACCCCCTGTTTCCCCATTACAAAGGATCGGGTCAAAATTGAAAGCAAAATTCAGTTGTGGATTTTGAGTCAACGTTAAAGTGACCAATGAATCAAGGCCATCAGAGGCCGTAAAGGTTCCATTGTACGTCCCCGCTGATGAGATGATTTGCCCATCAAACACGTAAGTACCCCCAAAACAAATGACATCTGTGGCGTTGGTGTTGTAGGTCCCTCTAAAGACGTAGGCGTTCCCTTCTGTTCCTTCAGTGGCCCCGACCATTAAGTTGCGCCCAGATAAGGCGACCCGATTCCCAAAAAATCCTTGATTTTCAGCATTCGGACTAATCAATTCTTCTTCCAGCACGGCGGAAGATTCAGCAAGGGTATAAACGTAGACTCTTCCAGAAGCTACTGAACCTGATCCATTGTCAAAGAAAGCGCCGACCGCCAGCCTTTTTCCTGACATCGACAGGTGATTGCCAAAAAAATCATTGGTATTGGCTGGATAGGGACCTACGAGGGCATAGTCCTCGGTGTATAAACTGGCTGAGGCCCATCCGGTTGCAGGCTTGTTAAATACAAAGACCGACCCGCCCGTACCAAAGACATAACCTGAGATTGCGACCTGATCGGCACTTGCGGATACCGCAGATCCAAAACCATCCGCACCGACCCAAACGGATTTCGCAAATTCAGCTGTGGGCACGTTGGAATTCACCCAACCACTTGCTGGCTCTTCAAATACGTAGGCTACTCCCTGATCAGAGCTGCTGGTAAGCTGCCCCCCGATCACGATAAAGTCTTCCTGTAGTGCAATGGATTTGCCAAATGCGGGTCTGGATATTGCCGAGGGAAAATAGAATCTTGCTGTCTGGACTGCCTTATCCCAACCATCCGTAGGTGCTTTGGAATACAAATAGACGGCTCCATTATCATCTGGTTCCGTGGGTGCGCCTTTTTCATTGACCGCACTAACAAGCAGTTCATTGCCAAGAAGATCGACCTTAAATCCAAATTGACCTCCTAGGGTTAAATCGGAACTTAGTCTAACATCTTCATTCCCTGCCAACTCCCAGCCACCGGCTGGTTTTTCCCAAATGTACACCGCACCACTATTCAATAACACACCGTCTGAACCTGGTGAACCCACAGCAACGACGTCTCCATCAATTGCCAGAGAAGAGCCAAAGCCGTCGGTACTTACGGCGTCCGAGCCTTCCAGCCTCACCACAAATTGCCAGTCATTCCCGTCAAACTCGTAAACGTACACGGCTCCGGTGCTAAGATTCTCAGCAGGTGCCCCGATGATCATGGTATTTCCATCCATGTCGACGGTTTGTCCAAAACGCAGGACCCCTGTCAGATTGTTTGGATTTGTGAAGACTTGATCGATGGTCCAATCCTGGGCATTGACTTCCCAGGTGACAATCAATGCAATGATTGGTATGATAAGGCGGCTGTATCTTTTCATGATTGCAATAATTTTTCTTGCAAATTGTCTGGAATCGCCGTTCAGCCGCCTCACGGTTTGACGACCGTCCGTCGGGGTTTGAAGAATGGTGCATTGAGAATTGATGAGCGTAATCGTCGTGTGAATAGTAGATTCAAACGATCGAAAGCTTTACACTTCACTGTAGTAAAAGGACACCCTACACTTATAAAATCCGCACCAACTTTTGCCAAATGACTACGCTGGCGTGCTGGAATACACAGGTAGATTGCTTTAAAATTTCAATCATGAAGAGAATAGCTTACACTCATTTACTCCTACTTTGCCTGGCTTCATTTTCGTACGCGCAAACAGCAGGCGAGGAATTACAATCTATTTTCAGTGACATCAACGCCTTGATGTCAGAACAACAGGATGAGCGGTTCTTCCAGCGTTATGAAGGGCACTTAAAGGAGGCAAAGTCCCTTCTGGATCAACATCGCGCAGACCCCACCATCAGACCTTATCAGCAATTGTATGAACAATACGAGCAAAGGCTAGCACTCCTGCAACCATCCACCGGCTCAGAAAAAAAGACCGGGGGACTTAAATCGTTTGGAAGAAAAGTCGCGGGAGCCTCACCATTCGGAGGTCCAGAAAAATATGAGGACCATGGGGTCGCCAATGAAGTACATCAACGCAACCTGGGAAAAATCAGGTTTGGTTCCTACACCTACGGTGGCACCCCTACCTTCAGCGCTGACGGTTCTCTGACAGACCCTGTTACCTACCATTTGTTCTTGCCGGCCTCTGTGGTCAACCTGGCTCAAAAGGAAGGAAAAGAAACGGGAGATAAACGGTGGAACGCAGTCACCAGCAATGGCATTCAGTTCGTTTTGACTGCCAACGGTGAAAAGTACTTTGATTGGCTCGAGGTGAATCCTGACGGTCCAGATCCTGACACCTACTATTCGGGGATTGTCCTCAATGAAAAGCGTCAAAAAGCATTAATCAATCCCATGAAAGCGGGTTCCAATACGATCAAAGTGGAAGCTTATCTCTACAATAAGACCATTCGCGACACGCATAAGAAGAAAGTAGCTGAGGGAATTTTTGAAGTGAAATTTACGGAGGAGGAACTGACCAAAACCAAAGAACGAGAGCTGCAGAGCAAGCGAAACATTCTTTCGCAAGTAATGATCTACAATGGTCTCAATCAAAAGATTAAGGTTCAAAGTACCAACCTGGTCACTGATGGCTACCATTCAGCTACCATTGCGCCGCTTCAGCAAAAAATATTTTACTATCACAGTGAAAACGGGAGCGGCATACGGATCAGTTATGCAGGTAGTAGCAGACTGATCAAACACATCCCAATGGAAGAGGTGCCCTACGACATCATCAGGGTGCCCTAGCCAATCAACCCTTTAACCACAGCAATCAACCACATACCAATATGTTTAAGAAAATGATCAACAGTGCTGTTTCTACAGCAAAGAAAGCGGCCGGAGAAATCAAGAAAACGGTAGAAAACGAGGATCTGAAGAAAAAAGCTGCAGACCTGCTGGGAGATGCTCCACTTCCCTTTTCCGGGCTAAGTGCTAAACCCAAGCCAGCGAAGAGCCCTTCAATACAGGAGCGCACCCAAGAACAAAAAGAATTACCCTACGCGGCAAGAAGGGACCCTGGGCTTGAAAAGGAATTGATCAAGCAATCCAAATCTGAGCCCGAATTGGCTTCCTTCATTTTTGAGAAGTGCATACTCCCTGAAGCTACCTTTAGGGTATTAGCCTCTGATGGAGTAGTAAATTCACGTGTGATTCGTGCTTTTATGGCTGGCAAAGACACGGAAGGAAGGTCCATCGTCAAGGATCTCCTGTTCGGCCAGCAGGCGAATGCCCCCATCAAAAACCACACCTCCGCTATGATAGAGAATGATGCCCTGTTTGACCAACACCCTATTCAATTCCTGGCAATTGAAGACGTCACGTATCTCATCCCGGAAGAGGCGATCGGAGAGGAGATAAAAATGAAAACCCGCAACATTCTTTCTCCGGTGCTGATCTTCAATAGCTTGCCGCAGAGCATCAAAGTTCAAAGTACCAACCTGGAAACGGATGGTTACCAATCGCTGACCATCCCCGGGTTTGGGAAAAAGAACTTCATGTATCATAGTGAACATGGAAGTGGCATCAGGATCAGCTATTCCAACGGGGGTAAACTGATTAAGCACATTCCGGTCGAAAAGATCCCATTCGATTCCATCAATGTACCCTAGGGGTTTTCAGGAGATTCTAAATATCATCTAATGCCTTCAGCAACTGATCTTTCTTACGAAATGAGACCGGGATCTGGGAGCCATCGATCAAGTACAGGCTCCCTCCTTCCGACCGATCGAAACGTTTGATTTTGCTGGTGTTTACCAGGTACGAACGATGCGTTCTGATGAACCCGCTATTAGAAAGCGGACCTTCGTAATCCTTGAGGTGATGGCTGACTAAGATCTGACCCTCTCCTTCGATGTGAAAGGCCGTGTAGCTGCCCTTCGCTTCGCACCAAAGGATGTCTTTCACATGAATGACATGCAGGTTTTCGCCTTCTCGGAGCACGATCTTTTTTCGTTCCGTCTGAAGCTCTTGCAGGTTGCCCACCAACACGCCGATCTGAAGCTCCCGAACTTTCCGATGCTGCGCAACCTGCGCTTTTTCCACTGCTGCCCAAAAATCTTTTGAAGACACTGGCTTAAGCAAATAATCAATCGCACTGTATTTAAATGCATCAATCGCATACGCATCGAATGCGGTGATGAAGATGACCTGGAAGTCTGCATGATTAATTTGATTGAGCACGTCAAAGCCCGATCCATCGGGCAGATTGATATCCAGGAAGACAAGTTCTGGTTCCATCGCGTTGATCCTTTCCACTGCGTCTTTCACCGATCTGGCCTCTCCCACAATCTCCAGTTTTGGGTCCGCTGCAAGATCGATAATGGATCTAATGCTTTTCAGAAAGGCCAACTCATCATCTACTACAATACACTTTAATACCTCAGTCATAGATCAATGGTAATTTAATGGAAACATGAGTTCCTCTTTTCACTCCAAATTCATGCAGGTCGTTGATGGCTACCCCTGATTCTCGCTTGAATATTGTGCTGATATTACTCAGTCGCTCTTCCGTGATCCTGGTAGCCATCGAGTTGTGGCCTTTGGTCTTCTTTTTTGAATTCGCACGGCCAACGCCATCATCCGAGACGTCGATAGTCAACCACTCATCTGCCTGTCGTATTGCAATCCACAATTCACCACTTTTTGACTTATCCGGAAAACCATGTTCAAACGCATTCTCCAAAAACGGCTGGGTAATCATTGGAGGAATCAGCAACCGATCCAACTCCAGTTGATCCTCGACTTTCATGTGATACGTAATCGGCTGATCAAATCGCATCTGTTGCACTTCTATGTAATTTTCAATAAAGTCCAGTTCCTCCTCCAAGGTGATATAGTCCCGCTGATTGAGTTCCAAGATATTCCTCATCAGACTGGAAAAGCTTGACAGATAGTCCGCGGTTTTCTGCTTGTCCTTGTTCTCATAGATCATACTTTGGATTGCATTGAGCGAGTTGTAGGTGAAGTGCGGATTCAGTTGAATCCGCAGGAGCTTTTGACGGAGGTCCTCCGACTCTTTTGCCTGCTCCGCAATACGTCTTTTATTTCTCAAATAAATGACCGTTACAAACAGGATCATCCCGATGATGCCAATGAAACTCACAAAGAGCCACAGCCGCTGCTGGGACAAGCGCAAGTCCTGAATTTGGTTCTTTTGAGTGAGTGCTTCAATGGATCGGTCTTTTTTTTCAGACTCATATTTGGTTTCCAGTTCCTCCACGGTCTTAATGTTCTGGCGGCTCAATAGGCTATCTGAAATCGCATCCTGCCGTATGTATGCCTTTAAGGCTTTGCGGTAATCTCCGGAATTTTGATAGATCTCAAACAGGTTGCCATAGGCTTTACCAAGTTGCTGCGGATCTCCAATCTCTTCGCTCAGCTCCACTGATTTTAACGCGCTATTGATCGCCGACTGATATTGCCTCCTGGAGGAAAAGATCTGTGAGTTTATTTCATGGCCAAAAGCCAGATTTTCCTTGAGTCCCAACCTTGAGGAAACATCCATCATTTCCCTGTTGATCGATTGGGCACTGTCATACTTTCCCATAGCAAGAAGTAAGTCAGCAATGTTGAAAAGATAGACTGAAGCGTTCACCTCATCCCCATATTCAATGGCATTCCGATAGGCTGCGCCAAAACTAATGAGCGCGCTATCCTGCTGGTTGTTTACCCGATAAATGTGCGCCAACCCATTGTCAATAAAATACTGAAGGTTCTCAAAATCGGGACTCCGTGCAAGGCCATTAGCCCGCATGAAATAGGCTTTAGATTTTTCGTAGTTTTCAATTTCAAAAAAAAGCGCAGCAATTTGGATGGATGCACTGATTTGAATGGTCGAATCCCGGAGCTCTTCAGAAAGATCGCTCGCCCGTTGAAGACGATTGATTGCCTCTTCATACTTGGATCGCTCCCTCAACGCTGCCCCAAGTCCATAATTTAACAGTGCCTCGAGCCTGACCTGTTTGACTTCCAGATCTGCAATGAGTTGAAGTCCCTTTTCAAAAGCAGTGACAGCACTGTCGTATTCATAGGTCAACTTATACCCGTTACCCAGGCTTTTGAGGGTTCGAATGGTAAAGAGTGGCTCTGCGCTTTCTTTGAAAAATTTCAGCGCTTCCGCGGCATAAGCGATGGACTTCTCAGGATCTTCATACAAAACACCCTCCGACAAATAGTACCTGGCCTTTGCATCCCAAAGGGCACTCTGATCACTCATCTTTTGCATTTGCATCGCCACGCGTTTGACAGAGTCACGCTGGTTATGCAGTACATGATACCGTGCCTGATCCTCCAGTTCTTCGAACGAAACAGCTTGCGCGAATGCAGCCTGATGTGCGAATACCAAAAGTGCCAGCAGGAGTCCTTTCATCCCGAAAAGATAGACCATTACAAGAAGTCTTTCCCAGGCTCAAATGAACGTCAGGTTTCATTTGATGAGCGTATTTCGCGGGTTTTCTTAAGCTATCTTATTTTAATTTCTTCCCAAAAAAACCTCCTTTGGCCCTTTACATACATCAGGATGGAATCACCTCAGCATAAACGGGTCCGGAACCTCCAAAAGGAATTACTTTCGGACAATTGGTATCGATTGGAACGCGTAACCTATGACTACCAGATGGCCAATGGGCAATGGCAGACCCATACACGTGAAGCGTACGACCGTGGAAATGGATCTACCATTCTACTCTACAATACCGCTCAGAAGACGGTGATCCTCACCCGGCAATTTCGCCTTCCCACGTTTGTGAATGGAAATCCCGACGGCCGATTGATCGAGGCATGTGCAGGGTTGCTCGATCATGACAATCCGGAAGAGTGTATCCGAAAGGAGGCAGAAGAAGAGACCGGTTATCGATTGAGCAAAGTCGAAAAAATTTTCGAAAGCTACATGTCTCCAGGATCTGTCACAGAAATTCTTTACTTCTTCATTGCTGAGTATTCTCATGAGATGAAAATCAGTAGCGGAGGGGGCATCCTCGAAGAGCAAGAAGAAATTGAAGTAATGGAACTTCCTTTCGAGGATGCATTCAATATGATTCAATCCGGATCCATCAAAGATGGAAAAACGATCATGCTGCTTCAACATTTGAAATTGAGGAATATAATCTGAGCGGCTCCACTTTAGTATGCTTCATTCTTCATACCCCAACTCCTGATACAATTCCGGGGATTGCTTCAAGTATCTTGCTTTATTGGTTTCCAGAAACCAGGCTTCTGCAACAACCGGGTTGTTGGTAAGTCGGGCATCTTCCCAGTCCACCCCCGGAAATGAGTAGGCGCTCCAATTGGCATTGATGAAGCTGATGGCCTTGATGTTCTTTTCATAGCAGATGGAAAAAAAATTCACAAACCAGTTATTCCATACCTCCAGGTCGTTGGGTTGAATCCCTGAGGTGGGGCTTGCTTCGGCAGCCATGACCGGTTTCTTATGGTCCCTGGCAAAGTCTAACACCGCATTTCCATACTCCAGCAGATCTGCTTCCGCATAGAGCAATCCAAACATGGAAACACCTACCCAGTCAACATAATCATCTCCGGGGTAGTAATCCTCAATGGAATAGCCCTTGTACGGCTCGAAAATGTAGGAATGCCACACAAAAGCTACATTTTCGACTCCCTGGTCACGCATCATGTCCACAATTCTGCGGTAGGCTGCGACATACTCATCCGGTTCCATTGCATTGTGTGGACCATCGAATTCGTAGCCGATGCGCAAGTAGATGGGTCGGTCGACAGACTTCGCCCATTTGCTGTATTTCTTGATCACCTTGTCATAGGAACCATTGGCGGTATTCTTTGCCACCCCCCAGGTACCGACCATCCAGAGGCCGCTGTTGAGTACCGTGTTCGGAAATCGATTGACCAGTGACTGATGATTGTGTGAACTTCCATTTTCATTTCGGTAGGTGTCTGTAATCCCTGCGAATTCAGGAATCCCCCAGTACGCTGACCACCCGCCCGGGATGGGTCGGTCTTCAAATGACCGCATATAATCATTAATATCTTCAAGTGTTTGCCCCATGATTAGCAACGACTTACCGGAAGGGGGAACAAACTTCGTTTGAGCATATTCATATTCGTAGGCAGGATCCACTGCTGTGTTGATCTGAGCCACCAGCTGCTCGATGGTTTGATCCGAGCCGGATTCCTGACCATCGCAGGATAGAAACATGGCTGATAGGAGGATTACGAAAGGATAGTTCCTGGAAGCCTTGATTGAATTGCGCATAAGTTGATCGATTAACTGATGGATACTCTCTGATGGGTACTTTGAGTTACATTAAGTTAATAAAATACCTCCTGAAAATTGGATTGGTTTAATATTCGTAGGCCATCGATTGATGATCGAGCCGTTTGATCCAAGGATTGGCACTGATCTTCCTCTCCCGAGCCACAAAAAGCGACCCCCTTCGGAGCCGCCCATTGCAAAACCACCTACAGTTCTGCCTGCCTTAGTTTATCGTCTG
>CAZQDI010000135.1:0-11269 GCA_964591785.1 uncultured Roseivirgaceae bacterium | reverse complement strand
TTGGTTTGTTTGCCAACTCTTCAGAGGGCTCCTTATCTGTGTTCTCCTTGCTCTTCTTGGACTCGGGAATCAATTTCTTCTTTTTTAAATTTTTACCTAAAGCCATATTTCAACTAAATTAAAGCAACAAGTTCCTTAGCAAACAAACTGTAATCCTTCGCACTGTTTGATGTTGGAGCATACGTGATTACGCTGGTTCCAAACGAAGGAGCTTCGGAGGCTTTTACATTATTTCGGATATAAGAATTAAAAATATTGACGTCATAGTTGTCTTTGATGTGATCTTTTACCTCTTCACTTAGCTTTCTTCTTTTATCAACCATGACAGGCAGGATTCCGAGTACCTTAAGTTGTTTCTCGTACGCATTATTCATTTTGGAGATGGTATCCAAAATTTGATCCAGGCCTTGTAAGCTCAGCACTTCCATCAGCATGGGAATAATAACATAGTCCGATGCAAACAAAGCGTTGATTGACAGAACAGAAAGTGACGGCGGGCAGTCAAATAAGATGTAATCGTACTTTCCAAACTCGCCGTGCAGCTTGTTCTTAACAAAACTATGTCGGTCCTCCACGTCTGCCAGAGAAAGTTCCAGATCAACTAGTTTCATATCGGCAGGAATGATAAACACCCCCTCCTTTTCCTGAATGGTGTTTTCAAGCGCAGCACTTCCGTCCAGTACCTCGGCAATTGAATTTCCTGACTCCAACCCGAAGCTGTAGCCCAGGTTACCTTGCGGATCCAGATCAACAACCAAAACACTTTTTCCCAAAGACGCCAATGCGACGCTGAGGTTGATGGTGGTGGTGGTTTTTCCTGTTCCTCCTTTTTGATTTACGATTGATATAGCTGGCATAAAGTGGTTAAGGTCAGTTTAGGTCACTTGGCTTTCAGCCTCCTGACCTGACAGTCTAAATCTAGAAACTTCTAGCTTAAGTTCTTGGACTAATTCGGTGACCTTCTGTGATTTCTCGGTATAATTTTGCATTCCACTGGATAATTCGGAGGCTGAACTGGCCACTTCTTCGGTGCCCGCTGCTGTCTCTTCCGCAATTACCACAATTCCCTCCGTGATGCTCACCACATCCTTAATGCTTTCGATCTGCATTGTTGAAGCGTCCAGGATTTCTTTCGATATATCCAGATTCTTCTGCCCGTTTGAGGCAATTTCTCTAAATGCCTCAGAAGCATCGCTGGAAGCTTGCTCCCCCCCGGAAATACTTTCATTCATCACCTCGATGACTTTGGCAGCAGACGCAGTATCCTGCTGAACATCCTTTACTAATTTTTCAATCTCCTGCGCCGACTTTCGGGAATCTTCGGCTAGTTTTCTAATTTCTTCGGCTACCACAGCAAAACCTCTGCCCGCTTCTCCGGCCTGAGCGGCCTCTATTGCAGCATTCAGAGCTAACAAATTGGTTTGTGAGGCAATGTCTGTTATGATCCCCAAAACCCTGGTAATCTCCTTCGACCTGTCAGTAAGCACATTAATTGAATCACTGGTTTCCTTGGCGTACGCTTTAATATCATTCATGCTGAAGCCTACCTTATTAATCATCTTAAGTCCTTTCTCCGAACTGTCCGAAACCAACTTAGCAGCCTCATTAATTTGCTCAGACTTCTCGCCCATTTGATTTGCTGAGCTCAGAATATTTTCAACCAAATTTGAAGATTCGTCGACTTTACTTACTTGCGTCTGTGCCCCACTACTCATTTGTGCAATTGCGGATGCAATTTCACCTGTGTTGGTATTCATTTCTTCACTGGCCACTAGCATTTCGCTCGTTGAACTACTGATACTACTTGCATTTTCTACAATTCCTCCTAACAACTTATTCAAGCTATCAAGCGCGTAGTTTAAATTATTTGCGAGGTTCAGGATCTCTCCTTTTGCATTTTCGGAGTAGCGCTCAGACAAATTGCCGTCTGCCATCGAATTAACAATCTGATCGAGTACGCTAAATGGTCTACCTACAGTATCTAACAAGTTGTTGATTGAACCACTCAAATCACTCCAGGCTCCGGTTTTATTCCTATGGTCCATTCGGGCAGAAAGTTCCCCTTCCTCTCCTGCTTTTGCCACCACTTCATTGGTTTCTTCGATAACAGATCTAAGATTATTTCGCATCTGAATCAGTGAATTACCTAATAGATCATTCTCACCCGCACTTTCGAAATCAACATCAAGATTTCCATCACCAACTTGTTTGGAAAATTCGGCTTTCTTCTTGAGTTCAATCATTAATCGATTTACCGAAGAGGCGATCTCACCAATTTCATCGTTTGACTTGACTTTGATCTGCCTTTCGAGATCCAGTTCTCCTGCAGCCAAATCCTTAAGAAGCATACTTGACTCTTTAAGTGAAAAAGTAATTTTTCCTACCGTATTCCAAACGACGAGGCTGAGTACAACCAGACCCAAAAACCCTGAGATCAGTGTCCAAATAAATACACTATTAAAGGTGGAAGTAATTTCTGAAACTGGCACCACTAACACTGCAGACCAGGCGTACTTGGATCTTCCAATTGGAATCGGAGAAAATGAAACATAAACTTCCTCATCCAGTGATTCATCGTATCCGGTAAATGAATAGGACTCTGATGACCAGATTTTGGCCCGCACGTCGCTCAATCGCTCCTTAATGAAACTTAGGGTGTCCATTCCCAGGTTAAACTGAGCTGGGTCTTTCGACGCTACGATCTTCCCTTCATAGGTCAGCAATAAAGCATAGGCATTGTCATAATAACGAGTATCTACCTTGGAAATGCCTTGAAAATCTTCCACAGACATGTCGGTACCCACAAGACCAGCAAACCGTCCGTCAATTTCCAATCGTACGGTCGGCGAAATCCCCAACAATGAATCTCCTGAGGTATCTGAATAATCATAACTGGAGTACCAATATGGCTCACTAAGTAGTTCTGTTTCTGTTGCATCAGCTTTCATCAACTCATAGATGTCACTGCCCTTGCTGCCATCAAGTTCTGCAAGTTCCAAAGAAGACTTTATCTCAGAACCGTCGAAGTAAGAGTTGTACCTTTCTCTTCCATAATTGTGGGTCCATTCGTCGTCGATTACATTCAACTCCCAACTCATCCAGGTAGCATCGTATTTGGGGTACAACTTCAGGACTTCATCCAGAAATTTTTTTCTTTTTGCCAAACGTTCTTCCTCAGGTAGAAAAGTCAAATCCTTGACAGCTGCGGACATCACCCTGGCGACTGACAAATCTTCGTCCACAATTGACTTTATCTCTGCAGCTTTTTCCCTTGAATAAGAATCAGCCAGTTTCTTGGCTTCTTCTATGGCGCTCGCTCGTAAACTAAAGCTGATGTACCCGATAGTAACCGTGTAGATGATAAGTGTTACACCGAGGATGTAGAATATCATCTTTTTCTGGATCGTTAGGTTCTTGAACATGCGTTTCCTTTATGTTGCGGCCTGCGTAAACTTTTCACTTGATATGATCCCCTCAATATCAAAAAGAATGATCATCCGTTGTTCCTTCTTAATCACTCCTTTCAGATATTTCTGGCCCACCTTAGATTTTATCATGGATGAGTTTAGCTGTTCAATTTCATCTTCATCAATAATGATGGAATCAGGGACTTCTGGAATTCCAATTGCCATTTTGTATACCTCATGGTCCAATACCAGCAAATAGTTATGTTCTTCTACTGACTTGATATTGAAAAATTTTTGAATATCAAGAATGCCAAATACATTTCCCCGGATATTGGTGGCCCCAAGAATATACGACGGCATTTGAGGAAGTGGTGCCGGCTTAGTGAATTTAACTACCTCCTTTATCAAATGAATAGGCAAGGCATATTCTTCTCTTCCTGTTTTGAAAACACAATACTGTACGAGGTTTGTCTGCTGCTCTTGAATAGCAGTTTCCTCATTCTCCATGTCAGTTTGCACCTCTTCCGGTACTAAGTCACCCTCTTCAACTTGTACGTTTTCTTCTTGAGTGATAAGGTTTTTACCGAGCGCCATATTTGCCAATTTCAGCTGTTAGATGAACCAAATGTAAAGTCCCAGAATCTCAAATCAATTGATAAGTTAAAAATTATTTGGGAGTAGTTTTGCTGCCTGATGAAAAAAAGCAAGAAAAGGCACGTAGCAAAGACCATCACCTGGAGGATTATTGCTACCGGGACGACATTTATTCTGACGCTCTTATTTTTTAGAGACAACCCAAATGCCACGGAAAAGGCCACATGGATTGCCTTCTTTGAAGCAATTACCAAAATGGCCCTGTACTATTACCACGAAAGGATCTGGTTCTCGATCAAGCTCAAAATCAAAAGTTCGCTGAGGCATTTGTACAAGACCATCACCTGGAGAGTCATTGCCTCGCTGACAACCTTTATCCTGGCAATCATTTTCTTTAAAGATGAACCGGGTGCAATTGAAAAGGCCTCGGGAGTTGCACTGGTGGAAAGCCTATTGAAAATGCTTTTCTACTATTTGCATGAAAGAGCTTGGCATAAATCCAGATTTGGGCTGGAGAATTGAACAATAGACTCGTAAAAGCTTGATCAAACCGTATTTATCAATTAATCTTGACCTATAATTTAACAAACAGCAACTATGAAATTGAATTTCAGTAAAACGTTAATAGTAGTAATCCCCGCATTTTTGTTTTCTGCCTGTGGCGGTGGGTCTTCTAAAAACGAACAGGTGAAGGAAGAAAAGAAGGAAGAAATAGAGTCATTTGTTGAGAAAGAATTCACCTATCCCTTACCTACAGCTTTTGAAGTGTCGCAAATGCTGAACAATGCAAACACTTCCTTTTCTCCTGACATCGTCAATAGCACAGAAAAAGTTGATGAATACGTTTCTACCTGGCAGAAAGCTGCCAACCTAGGTGTTTATGGTGCTGATTTAAGCTATGCAGCCACGTTTGAAAAAACGCAGGAAACGATCGATTTTCTGGAGGCTAGCAAGAAATTGATAGATGATCTAAATATTACCTCTGCATTTAATGCCACCATGGCGGATAGAATCGAGACCAACATGGATAATGTCGACTCCCTGATATTCATCGTCACTGAGTCATTCTATGATACTTACAACTACTTAAATCAAAATGGAGAAGAAAAAACATCCATTTTGGTGATCGGCGGCAGTGTTATTGAGGGTCTTTACATCACTTGCGAGCTTGTCAAGATGAGCGAAAACACTGGAGAGCTGATGGCGGTGTTGGCGAATCAGAAAGCGCAGGTTGCAAAATTGGTGGAGTTAATGGAAAAGCATGCTGATGATGAAAACGTTGGAAAGATTTTGCCGAATCTGAGATATATCCAGTTGGTTTATGATCAATTAGGTGAAGAAACTGAAATGACGGAAGGTCAGTTTTCTGATATTGCCAACGGAGTGAAAGATATGAGAGATTTGATCGTTGGATAATCACATTTGAAAGTCTATTTTTAGAGCCTCAACAACGTTGAGGCTTTTTTATTTCGTATGACAGAATCTATAATTAATGCGCTTGTTCATCTTTTCGCAATCATCGAGAGCGCAAAGGAAGACACTGAGCTGGTGGATTCAGGAGAACTGGTAATCCGGCCCTACCTCCAAAAGAACCTCAACAACAATACGCTCACAGAAGAGTACATTAAGCTCTTCTATGACTATTTGAACTTTTACAACAATCAACCTGTAGCTGCTGATACGGAGGAGATCACTGTAGATAGTACTAGCATTTTGCAGATTGCTAAAATCTGTAATCAGTTAAACAAAGAACTCCATCGCTCAGAACGACTGATTGTATTCATACAACTGATGGAACTCATCAGAGCTGATGAAAAAGTAACCAACAAGGAAGAGGAGTTTGCAGCCTTGGTGGCCTTAAATTTCAATCTGGACCAGGAAGATGTCACCAACTTAAAACACTTCATCCTAAGGCCTGAGACGCAAGAACTGGATAAAAAGCGCATTTTAATTGTCAACAACAAACGCACAGAATGGCCAGACGAGATGGCCTGGATCATAAGAAAGAAGAAAACAATCAATCAACCCAGGCACCTCTACATAGAAAATCTATTTGGAAGGATCCTGATTCTTTATCTTAAAAGTGTTGACACTTTTGTTTTTAGATACGACGGGCCCCTCAACCTGTTCCTGGAAGGATCCAAGATTATCCCCGCGAGGTCGTACATTTTAAGGCCGGGATCAATCATCAAAGGACCCAACATCTCCTCCATCTACGAGTCGGACGTCACGAAGCAGTTCATCCAGGGTCAAGCCAATACTCGCGTGGTTCTGGCAGGTGACGAAATTGAGTTTACGTTCAAAAACAGCAGCAACGGACTAAAGACTTTCTCCTTTTCTGAAGATTCAGGAAGACTGATTGGGATCATGGGAGGAAGTGGCACAGGCAAGAGCACCTTGATGAACATTCTCAATGGCAAAATATCGCCAGAGCATGGGAGGCTGCACATCAACGGGTTTGCATTGGAACAAGCCTCAACAGAGGGAGTCATCGGTTATGTACCTCAGGATGATCTTCTTTTTGAAGAACTTACTGTCTATCAAAATCTCTACTACAACGCGAAAATTTGCTTTAGCGACTTTTCAGAGGACCTGATTGAAAAGACGGTGCAAAAGGTTTTCGAAGACCTGGACCTGGAGGACATTCGAGATCTGAAGGTTGGCGATCCGCTAAACAAAACGATCTCAGGTGGGCAGCGAAAGCGCTTAAATATCGCACTCGAGTTGATGCGAGAACCCTCCATTCTGTTCGTGGACGAGCCTACATCGGGTCTCTCTTCCATGGATTCTCAGAAGATGATGCTGCTATTGAAGGATCTGGCAAGAAAGGGGAAATTGGTCGTAGCCATTATCCATCAACCTTCATCTGAAATCTTCAAATTGTTCGATAAGTTGTGGATTTTGGACAAAGGAGGTTACCCGATATACAATGGGAATCCCATTGATGCAGTCGTTTACTTCAAGACGATGAACACGCAGGTCAATGCCGCGGAAAGTGAATGTCCCAGATGTGGCAATGTAATACCTGAGCAGATACTTGAGATAATTGAAGCGAGAGAAATTGATGAGAGCGGAAGATCCACCAAGAAAAGAAGGGTAACTCCTGCGGTCTGGTATCAAAAGTATGAGGAGAACATTCTTCCCAAGCTTGAAAAGCTGAAGTATGAGACCGTGCTCCCTCCTACTAACTTCAGAATCCCCAGCGGTATCAACCAGTTCAAGATCTTTAGCAAGAGAAACCTGCTTTCTAAAATATCCAATCGACAGTACATCCTGATCAATCTTTTGGAGGCCCCATTACTGGCATTTATCCTTGGCTACTTCTCGAAGTATTCTCCGGAGAAAAATTATGCGTTCTCCGAGAACATTAACCTTCCGGTCTATCTGTTTATGTCCATTGTAGTCGCCCTTTTTATGGGATTAACGGTCAGCGCACAAGAAATCTATAAAGATCGACAAATCTTGGAACGTGAGTCATTTTTGAACTTATCAAGATTCAGCTACATCAATTCCAAGATCTTTTTCCTGTTCGTATTATCAGCTTTCCAATCCCTTTCTTTTGTATTAATTGGCAACCTGATCCTCGAAATTCATGGAATGACCATTTACTATTGGGGGGTGCTATTTACTGTTTCTTGCTTCGCAAACCTTGTTGGGCTGAATATTTCATCTGCACTGAACTCCGTCATCAACATCTACATCTTGATTCCCTTCATCCTGGTCCCTCAATTACTGCTTGGGGGTGCCATGATCAAGTTTGATGAGCTCCATCATTCGTTGAGTAATCAGAAACATGTACCAGTAGTTGGTGATCTGATGGCATCCAGGTGGGCCTATGAGGCATTGGCTGTAGCTCAATTCAGATACAATGATTACGAGAAACACTTCTTTGAAGTTAATCAGCAAATCAGTACTAACTCCGTTTACCGATCGTTCCTGGTTCCTGAAATGATTTCTTTAAATCGCGCCTTGTTGAATGACAGCACCAAATGGGGAAATTCGGAACGCACGCTCACCATCCTATCAAATGAAATAGATCGCTTAAACAGTGACTTCAATTTCAGACCATTTCAATACAATGATCAATTAAATGCGACCTATTACAATGCAGCAATAGGCCGAAGATTAGAGACCTATTTTCAAGATGCAAAACGCTTCTTTGCCAGTAATTACCTGGACTCTCAGAAAAAGAGGGACTCGGTCTACAATCATCTCATCGACTATTTAGGGAAAGAGGAAATGATTGAACTTGAAAAGAAATACCACAATGAATTTCTGGAGGATCTGCTTTCCAATAGAGCTCACCTGGACATGGTGTATGTGGGTGATGACCAACTTGTTCAAAAGAAGGATCCGATTTATATGAGGCCGTACTCCAATTATGGAAGAGCCCACTTTTATGCGCCATTCAAAGTGGTCGGTTCACGTGAAATTCCAACCTATACTTTCAACATCATTTTCATTTGGCTGATGAGCACCGTGCTTTACCTGGCCTTACTTGACAACTCACTGAAGAAGGCCATCACGTTCTTCGAATCTCCCAGGGGCGAAGATGGGAACCCTACCGTCTGGGCGAAGATGCTAGACACCGTTGGAGTTTTATTAAATACTCCAAGAGTATATATCCGAGCTCTTCAGATTAAGTCAGCAAAAAATAAAGGATAAGAAGAATACTCTTAACTCCTAACGACCCAAGGCATATAACATTTTGCCATGGGACAGCAGTGCTGAAACGAACGTCGGATAAGATTTGTATGGAATGTTGTATTCCTCTGCCGTTTTCCTGACGATTTTAGAAATTTTACGGTAATGAACATGACACACATTAGGAAATAGATGGTGTTCAATTTGGTAGTTTAATCCACCCACGTACCAGGAAAGCAACCGATTTTTATGTGCAAAGTTACAGGTGGTTTTGAGTTGGTGCACAGCCCAGTTCTCCTCTACTGTATCCGACTTAGCCGCATCTTCAAATGAATTTTCCTCCATGACGTGTGCCGGCTGGAAGATAATTCCCAACGTAAACCCAGCCACATAATGCATCAATAAAAATCCCAGCAAAATATGATACCATGGAAAGGACGTAAACAACAATGGAATGGCGAGAATGTATGAATAGTACAGTATTTTGGTCAAAATCAACCAAACCCAAGCTCGAGTCACATTTTTTGTTTGCTTCTTCAGCAAACCATCTTTGGTATACTCTGCAAGTTGTGTAATGTCTTTAACGATAATCCAACTCATGGTCATCAATCCGTAGAGGATCCATGCATAGATGTACTGCCACTTGTGATGCTTTTTCACTTCAGTGTACGGGTTAAATCTCAATAATCCTCCGCGAGGTGAAATATCTTCATCCATGCCCGCAACATTGGTATAAGTGTGATGTTTCACATTGTGTTGAATCTTCCAGTTCGTCGCGTTGCCGCCTAGCAAGTTCAGCGAATAACCAATGAGCGTATTGACCCATTTCTTACGTGAATAGGCTCCATGGTTGGCATCATGCATCACAGAAAGGCCGATGCCAGCTTTTCCAAGTCCCATCAAAAAAGCCATGAGATAAAACAACCAAACGCTTTCCACTACTCCGAATAGAAACAAGAAGTAAGGGCCCAAATACAGACCAAACATGAAAAGGGTTTTTGTCACCATCTCCACATTGGCATATCTGCCTACCTTACTGGACTTGAAATACTCGTTTACTCGGTTGTTTAGTGTTTTATTGAACTCTTCATGAAGGTTGTTCTTAAATCGAATGACCTTCCTGCTCATGGTTAATGTTGACATAAAAATTCTTAATCTTATTCAAAATTAACCAAGAAACGTTCCCCGAGGTTTAAAATTTCATTTTGTCTTATCGATCAAGCCAACTTTTGAAATCGCTTACCCGTTCTCTAGCCACTATTATCTGCTCATCGTCGAAGCCCTCAATAACAATCTCCAACCGTGAATTAGTGAAGGCTATCATGTCCTTTATAAAATGGAGATTGACAATAAACTTTCTGGAGATCCGGTAAAATGTATTCCTGTTTAGAAGCTCTTCAGTCCGGTCCAAGGAATAATCGATCAGATATCGCTTTCCGGAAGTAGTAAATAAATAGGTCGCTTTGTCCTGACTGTAAACAAGCTGCACCTCTTTGGTTTCCACCGCTTTAAGGTGATCCCCAACTTTGACGACAAATCGCTCCTTCCCATTGGGATGCAGGCTCTTTACCAACTGTTCAATATTTTGTGAACCACTTTCCCCGGTCTTTTCAGTGGAGGACTTTTCGAACTTAAGAATGGCGTTTTGCAATTCTTTGGGATCGATGGGCTTCAGCAAATAGTCAATACTATTATGCTTAAAAGCCTTGAGTGCGTATTCGTCATAAGCAGTGGTAAAGATGATCGGAGCTGAGATATTCGTTTGATCAAAAATGTCAAATGAGTTGCCATCTGCCAGCTGAATATCCATGAATAGCAAATCAAATTTTAAAACAGGCAAAGAGATTACGGCAGATTCAATTGAATCAAATTTTGCCACAAATTCATAGTCTGGCCTAAAACTCTCGATGATTTCCCTCAGCCGCTTCGCAGCAAGTTGTTCATCTTCAATTATGATGTATTTCATTCGTCCGTTTTCGTATTAAGGTTGGCTTCAAATTCGAGAATTGGAATCTTTACTTCAAATTTCGATTCATTGTTTAGCAAGATTATTTTTTTGCCTGATAAATATTTGTAACGTTCCCTCAAATTGGTGAGTCCAATGCCTGTGCTGTCCTTGGCTAACTTCTCTTTGATGTTATTGGAAACTACACAATATTCCTGATCGATTTCCACTTCAACTGTCAATTTGTGACTATCACTGATCACATTATGTTTGATGGCATTCTCCACCAGCAGCTGAAGTGCCAGCGGCGGCAAATAGCCCACTTCGTTCCTTAAGCTAAGTTTGAACTCCAAGTTGTCTCCAAACCGAATCTTTTGCAGGAAGACGAAATTTTCAAGAAAAGACACCTCATCAGCAATAGGAACTACCTCCTCTTCTTTTTTGTCCAGCACATAGCGATATACCTGAGCAAGCTTTCGGATGAACTCAACGGCCTTATCCTGATCCTCGTAGACCAACGAGGAAAGCGCATTCAAGGAATTAAATAGAAAATGCGGGTTCACCTGGTTCTTCAGACTTTGAAATTGAGTAAATACCTGTTCGGTTTTGAGTTTTTCAATATCGATGGAGGCTTATCTCCATGAAAAAAGAAACCCTCTTCCATGCATAAAAATGTTGA